>JAIXTZ010000012.1 GCA_027483745.1 Lysobacteraceae bacterium | reverse complement strand
TCGGTGAAGTCGGCCTGCGTCTCGGTGCTGCCGAAGGAAACCGAGTTCGGCCGCAAGCGCGAGATCGACCAGAGCGGCTGCAACAAGGACTTCAGCTGCGTGCGCGGCTTCTGCCCGAGCTTCGTCTCGGTGGTGGATGCGCCACTCAAGAAGCGCAAGCCCAAGGCCAAGGTCGACTTCAGCGCGCTGCCTGCGCCGACCGTCCGCTCGTCGCTGGAGCAGCCGTGGAACATCCTGATCACCGGCGTCGGCGGCACGGGCGTGGTGACCATCGGCGCCCTGCTCGGCATGGCCGCGCACCTGGAGGGCCGCGGCGCCTCGGTGCTCGACCAGACCGGCCTCGCGCAGAAGGGCGGCGCGGTGACGACGCACATCCGCATCGCCAAGACGCCGGCCGATCTGCACGCGGTACGCATCGCCGCCGGTGAAGCCGACCTCGTGCTCGGCTGCGACATGGTGGTGGTGAACGACTACTGGTCGCTGTCGAAGATCCGCGCCGACCGTACCGAAGTGGTGCTCAACACCTACGAGGCGATGCCGTCGTCGTTCCTCAAGCAGCCCGACCTGCAGTTCCCGGCCGACGCGATCATCGAGACGGTGCGCAAGAGCCTCGGCGGCCGCGCGCCGTTCACGGTGGACGCCAACGCGCTCGCCACCGCGCTCTGCGGCGATGCCATCGCCACCAACCTGTTCATGCTCGGCTACGCCTGGCAGATGGGCCTGGTGCCGGTCTCGCTCGAGTCGCTGATGCGTGCGGTCGAACTCAACGGCGCCGCCGTCGAGATGAACAAGCAGGCCTTCAGCTGGGGCCGCCTCGCCGCCATCGACATCGACAAGGTCATCGAGGCGGCCGACGCCGCCCCGGCGCAGCGCAGCGGCACCGCCGACGCGCTGGACGACGAGACGCTATCGCTGAACCTCGACGAGACCATCGCCCGCCGCGTGGCCTTCCTCACCGACTACCAGAACGCCGCCTACGCCAAGCGCTACAGCGACCTCGTCGCCGAGGTGCGCACCGCCGAAGCCGCGAAGACGCCGGGCAAGGACGCGCTATCGAACGCCGTCGCCCGTTACGCCTTCAAGCTGATGGCCTACAAGGACGAGTATGAGGTGGCCCGCCTTTACACCTCGGGCGAGTTCGAGGCGCGCCTGAAGGAACAGTTCGAGGACGGCGGCTCGCTGCGCTTCCATCTCGCCCCGCCGCTGCTCTCGAAGAAGGACGCCGATGGCCACCTCGTGAAGAGCGAGTACGGTCCGTGGATCTTCAGCGCGTTCAAGGTGCTGAAGCGCCTGAAGTTCCTGCGCGGCACGGCCCTCGACCCGATGGGCCACACCGAGGAGCGCAAGATGGAACGCCGTTTGCGCGACGAGTACGTGCAGACGATCCACGAGCTGCTGCCGAAGCTGTCCGCCGAGAACCACGCGCTGGCGGTCGAGATCGCCGAAGTGCCGGAGCAGATCCGCGGCTTCGGCCACGTCAAGGAGCGCCACGTCGAGAAGGCCGAGAAGCTCCGCGCGGAACTGCTGCGGCGCTGGGCGAAGCCGGGCATCGCCGCAACGGTGACGACCGCCTGAGGCGCGAGCCACGGCGGCACGACGAAACGCCGCCTCAGGGCGGCGTTTCGTTTTCCGGCGACGGCGGCTCGCCGACGATGCCTGCGGCTTGGCGCAGCCGGTCGAGCGTGCCATCGCTGGCCATCGCGTCGAGCGCGGCGGCCAGCGCATCGGACTGCCGCGGATCGATGCTCATCCGGCTGACGGCGATGTGCACCGGCACCGGCGTGAGCGCCACGGCGCGGACGACGTCGACGCCGCGGATGCGATCGGCACTGGCTTGGTCGGCGAATACCGCATCGAGCCTGCCGCCGGCGAGCATGGCGATGCCCGCCTCGCGACTGATCACGATGCGTAGGCGCTCGACGAAATCGGCGTCGTCGAGCAGCGCGTCGTATTCGGGGCCGTAGCTCGAGAGGCGCTCGATGCCGATGCGGAGCGAGGTGCCGCGGACGTCCGCCAACGTGCGTAGCGGGGCGTTGCCCAAGGCCTCGCGGCGCACGTAAAGGGCGAGCCGGACGTGGTCGATGGGCCCGAGGAACCGCGCGAAAGGCTCGCGCTCGGGCAGTGGGCGCGCACCGAACAGGAGATCGAGCTCACCGGCCTGCAGCGCGTCCCAGCTTCGCGGGCCCGGCAAGTCGACGAATCGAGGCGTGCAGCCGATGCGGCGCAGCGCTTCGCGCATGACGTCGACCGCGTAGCCTTCGAGCTCGCCGCCCACGCCGGGGCGGGTGAAGCTCTCGATGCTCGGCATCTGCACACGCCACTCGCAGGCCATGGGGCCGGCGACGGGCAGCAGCGCAAGGACCAGCGTCGAGAGCAGGTGGCGGGTGCGCTTGCCGACGTCGGTGCGTCGCGGCGTCATGGCTCGGCGTCCGAACGGCGGGCGTCGATCGCGCAGCCCAGGGTCATCGGGTCCGCGGGGCAAGGCACATAGCGCTCGCGCAGCCGCGGCAGGGAGCCATCCGCGATCATCGACTCGATGGCCGCATCGAAGCGGGCGACGAACGCGGCATCATGACCGCTGCGGCTGAAAGCAACCCGCGCCGGCACGGACGACAGCACCAGCGCCGCGCGCGGCGCGTCCCCGTCCGCCCGCAACGGCATGCCAGCGACCAAGGCGGAAGCTTCGTCTGCGATCACCCCATCCACCCGGCCATTGTCGAGCATGCGCCATGCCCGCTGGCGATCCGGAACAGGGTGCAAGCGCGCCATGAAGCCCGGATCAGTGAGCAGAGCCGCGTATTCCGAACTGTAGTACGCCCCGGTCTCGATGGCGATCCTCAGGTCGGTGTCGCGCAGGTCGGCGAGTCGCTGCAGTGGAAACCGCCGCGCCGCCTCGGCCGTGAGGAGGAGCAGGTTCGGCGAGAGGTTGATGCCGCGCGAGAACCGCGCATAGCGCCGACGCTCACGATTGGGCAGCATGCCGGGCATGATGTCGAGACGGCCGTCCTCGAGCTCCTTGAGGCCACGTGCCCATGGGCGATCGACCAGCGTCGCCGTGCAACCCATCCGCGCCAGTGCCGCCACGACGAGGTCGGTGTAGTAGCCCGCGCGTTCGCCATCGGGACGCAGGACGCCGTACGGCGGCTGGAGCTCCCAGCGCACCGTCTTGACGCAGGCGTCGGCGAGAGTGGGAGCCACGAGGACCAGCATCGCGGCCACACCGCTCGCGAGGCCCTTCGCGACCCTCCTCCCACGATCCGGCAACCCTGCTCCTCCACTCGATAAAGCACGACGTGCACCAACCGTCGCGCAGCGTACTTTGACACTCAGGTCAGGGTGAATCGCCCGACCGCGTCACGCAATTCCACCGCCTGCTGTTCCATCGACGCCGCGGCGGCGCTGGCCTCCTCGACCAGCGCGGCATTTTGCTGGGTGGCGCCGTCCATCGTGACGACGGTCTGGTTCACCTGCTCGATCCCGCGCGCCTGCTCGATGGTCGCCGCGCTGATCTCGGCCATGATGTCCGTGACCTGCCGTACCGAACGAACCACGATCTCCATCGTCTCGCCGGCACGATGCGCGAGCCGGGCGCCTTCGGTGGCTTCGGCCACCGATTCGCCGATGAGGCCGTGGATCTCCTTCGCGGCCGCGGTGGCGCGCTGCGCCAGCGCCCGTACCTCGCTGGCGACCACGGCGAAGCCGCGGCCCTGCTCGCCGGCGCGCGCAGCCTCGACAGCGGCATTCAAGGCGAGGATGTTGGTCTGGAAGGCGATGCCGTCGATGGTGGTGACGATCTCGCCCACCCGGCGCGAGGTACCGTCGATGCGGTCCATCGTGCGCACCACGTCGGACACCACGCCCCCGGCTTCACCGGCCACCTTGGCCGCATCGGCGGACAGTCGGTTCGCCGTCTGCGCGGCGTCGGCATTCTGCTTCACGGTGGAGGTGAGCTCCTCCATCGACGCCGCGGTTTCCTCGAGATTGGCGGCCTGCTGCTCGGTCCGCGCCGACAAGTCGGCATTGCCCTGTGCGATCTCGCCCGCGGCGGTGTTGATCTGGTCGGCCGACTGGCGGATCGCGGCCATGAGGCCCTGCAGTGTTTCGACCGTGCGGTTGGCATCATCGCGCATCTCGGCGAAGACGCCGGACAGCGACGCTTCGGAGCGGTGCGTGAGGTCGCCTTCGCCGAGGGCGTGCAGCACGCCCTTCACCTCCGCGATGCCTTCGAGCGTGCGCTCCAGCAGGGTGTTGAGGCTGCCGGCGAGCTCATGGAAAAAGCCCTCCTTGTCGTCCAAGCCGATGCGCCGCGAGAAGTCACCGTCGGACGCCGCCGAGACGATGCCCGCGACTTCGCGCTGCATCGCCAGCTCCGCGGTGCAGTCGTCCCAGTCCACCGTCGTGCCCATGCGCTGGCCGTCGCCATCGAAGATCGGCGTGGCCACCAGCCGGAAGTCGTGGCCACCGACGCGGATCTGCGCCCGATGCACGCCACGAAGGTTGGCGAGAAGGATCGACTGGTGCTCGGGACGCACGTGGAACTGGTCGATGCTCTCGCCCACCAGGCGATCGGCGGAGAAGCCCGGAAACACCCGCCGCAGGTCGGACTCGGCCTCCTTCAGCACGCGGGTCACCGCGCGGTTGGCGAACACGATCCGGCGATCCTCGTCGGCGATCATCGTCGCGCTCGATGCGCTGTCCAAGGCATGCCGGAGTCGGAGGTTCTCGGCCGCTTCCGCGCGCTCGTGCTCGATCTGCGTGCGCAGCTGGTCGCGCATGTGGGCGAGACGCGCCATCAGGCTTGTCGAGTCTCCCGGGGTCACCGGGATGGGGGCGTCGAGGCGACCCGCCGCGATCTCGCCGGCGGCCGCAGCGGCCATGGCCGGGTCGCCGCCGACGGTGCGGAGCAGCACGCGCGTCGTCCACCAGACCAGGGTGGCCAGCACCAGAAGTCCGGCCACGAGCAGGCCGCCGATCTGCCGGAGGGCGCTCCGCCGTGCGCTCGTCGCAGCGTCGGACGCCGCCGTGGCCGCGCCTTCGATGGCGCCACTCGTCGCTTCCATGCTGGTGGCGAGGGCGTCGTAGGAGGTGTCGAAAGCCCCCAGCTCGGGCGCGGCGTTGCCGCCCTCGACCTCCGCCATGAGTTCCGCCGCCGCGGCAACGTAGCCCTCGAGGGCCGGACGCACGGCCGCCACCGCTTCGGCGGTGGCCGCATCGAGGGGCAGCGTCGCATTCTCATCGACCACGCGCCGGAACCAGGCCACGTGTTCGTCGAGCCCGGCGCGCGCGCCGGCGAGCTTGGCCTCGTCGCCGAGGGCCCGGGCGTGCAGGGCCTCGTAGAGATCGGCTTTGATCGCGTCATGCATCATGTCGGCCTCGAGCTGGTTGCGCAGGGCCTGCGTGTTGACGGCCTGCGCATCGACGAGGTCACCGAGGTGCGTCTGCACGCGGAGGCTCACGAGGCCCACGACCAGTGCACCGAGGATGCCGCTCACACCAAGCAGGAGGAGCCGGCCGCGGAAATTCAATCGAAGGGACATGGCGGCCTCACCAACGGATCGAGAGGCCGGTGGTCAGGCCGAGGTCGGGCGTGCGGTGGTTCAGCCCCACCGAACCGGCGAAGTCCCATTGCGCGTTGTTGTTGAGGAGGTAGGCGCCGCCGAGGTCGAGGGCGGCCTGCGTGCCGCCGTCACTGCGGCTCGCGATCTGCGGCATCGCCAACTCGGCGAAGGTGCGAAAGCGGTCGGTCCAGCCCTTGCCGACGACGATGCCGAAGATGCCGGCGGCGTAGCGGCCGTCGTCGCCGTTGTCGTAGATCACGCCGGGCATCACGCCGAGGCTCATGTCGTTAGGCAGCTCCCATTCCGCCACCAGGCGCAGGGAGGGCCGGGCACCGTCGCCGCGGAAGGCGCTGGAGCCGGTATCGAGGTCGACGTGCATCAGCCACGCCATCGACGGGCCGCCGTTCTCGCCGCTGCCGGGCACGTGGTACTTCAGGCCCACGGCGAGGTCGGCCACGCCGTCCTCGTCCATGCGCAGGCCCGGGCCCCGGAGTTCCGCGTCGATGAGGCCATCGGTCTCGAAGCGCAGTTCCCAATGCTCGGCGATGCCGTAACGCAACAGGGTGGGGGTGGAGAAGGCGCTCGCCTCGAAGGCGCCGTCCTCGTCTTCTTCCCAAGCGACGCTGGTTTCAACCTGCCATCGGCCCTTGCCGACGGTCTGGCTGGATTCGACGAAATCCGGACGGTCGGTGGCGATCGGGTCGTCGGCCCACGCCGGATTCGCCGCCACCCCGAGAACCAATGCCAGTGCAAACGATTTGCGCTTCATCGCTCCGCTCCCTGCTGTGGTCGCCGTCTCCCGCGGCGCGGGAGGGGGATGAGCCGGGTCCGTCAGGCAGGTCGCGCAAGGCGCGTTGCGATGACCGGCGAACCCGAAGATCGGGATCGGGGGGAAAGCGTGAGAAGCATCACACAAAAAAGCCGGCCCCGCACGGGCCGGCGGCAGACGAAGCAAGGGGTCAGAAAAGCTCGATCTCGCCTTCGGACATGTTGTTCTGCGTCACCGGCTTGTGGGGCTGGCGCTCCCACTCGCCGCGGAACTCCTTGATGCGCGAGGAGAGGCGGCGCAGGGCGGCGAGCAGCTCCTGCTCGTTGCTGTCGCCGGCCTTGTTCAACAGCTCCTGCATGCCCATCGCTTCGCGGTTGATCGCCGCCAGCCGCTCCATGTGGGTCAGGGCCGATCCCATCGCCTGCGTCGCGATGTCCTCGAACTGCAGCGATCGCACCGCATCGCCGACATGCCCTTCCATGGCCGAGTTGGCGCTCTGGATCTCGCGCATGCCGTCGCTCAGCGTGCGCTGGATCTGGTCGACCTGGCGGAGCATGTTGGCCGACTCGTCCTTGGCGCCGCGCGAGCGGTCGAGGTCGCGGCTGGCCATGGTGCTGACGGTCTCGCGCACCTTGTGGATGGCTTCCTTGGAGTTGTAGGCCAGCTTGCGGATCTGCTCGTTGAAGGCGGTGCTGCGCTCGGAGAGATTGCGCACCTCGTCGGCCACCACGGCGAAGCCGCGGCCCGCCTCGCCGGCGCGTGCGGCCTCGATCGCGGCATTGAGCGCGAGCAGGTTGGTCTGGTCGGCGATCGACTTCACGTCCTCGAGCAGGGCGAAGATGCCGTCGAGATGCTGGGCCATCAGGTCGATCTGGTTGACGGTGGCGGAACTCTGGCCGCTCACCTCTTCCAGCGCCTCGACGAGGCCGCTCATCTGCGACGCCGCCTGGTGGGCGAAGCGCTGCACGTCGACGCCGCCGCCATCGCTGCGGTCGACGATGCGGGACACGGCGCCCGCCTGCTCCTTCGAGCGGCGCATCATCGCGTCGAAGCTGATGCCGAGCTTGGCAACCGCTTCGCGGATCAGTTCGCGCGTGCGATTCACTTCGCCACGCGTGCCTTCGATCTCGTTGGAGACGAAGCTGCGCAGTTCGCCGAGCAGGGCGCGCTCCTCGGCAATCATGCGCGAGGCGTTCTTGCTGCGACCGCCGGTGGCGGCGAGCACGCCGACGCCGACGCCCCACGCGAGCATGGTGACGAGCAGCAGGGCCCATTCGATCGCCGGTGCGACCCCCATGGCTTTCGCCACCATGAGGATCAGGGACAGGACGAGCGGCGCGGCAGTGAATTTCAGCAGGCGCTGGATCATGGCGGATTCCTTCAATCTCCCCGCTGGTATCGGCGCTTGCGGGGTGTTCTTTAGAGTCCTCCTGAAGCCAGGAGGGGGCGTTCCACCCCCTGCAAGTCCCGTGCCTCAGGCGTTCCGCGCCAGCTCCAGCAGGCGTCCAGCGACCTTGTCCAGCGGCAACACTTCATCGGCGGCACCCAGCCGGAAGGCCGTGCCCGGCATGCCCCACACCACGCTGGTGGCCTCGTCCTGCACCAGAGTGCGGATGCCGGCCTGGCGCAGCGTCAGCAGTTCGCGGCTGCCGTCATCCCCCATGCCGGTGAGCAGGGCGGCCACGCAGTTGGTGCCGGCCGCCTTCAGCACGGAGTTGAACATCACGCCCACCGAGGGCTTGTGGCGGTTTACCGGTTCGGTGTCGATCACGCGGCAGCGCCAACGCGCGCCGTCGCGCACCACTTCGAGGTGCTTGCCGCCGGGCGCAACGTAGGCGTGGCCGGCGAGGATCGGCGCACCGTCCTCGGCCTGCATCACCACCATCGCGGAATGCTTGTTCAGGCGCTCGGCGAAGGGCCGGCTGAATTCGGCCGGGATGTGCTGGGTGATGACGGTGGCCGGCGCGTCGGCCGGCATCATCTCGAGCACCACGCGCAGGGCCTCGGTGCCGCCCGCGGAGGCGCCGATGGCGATCAGCTTGTCAGTGGTGCGGAAGGCCATCGCCGTCGCCGGGGCGTGCGACACGGGCTTGTCCACCGGCCGGGCGGGAATGCTGATGATCTTGGCCTTCGCCGCCATCTTCACCTTCTCGCAGAGGATCGGGCCGTAGGCCGTCAGCCCCTTCGCCACGTCGAGCTTGGGCTTGGTGACGAAATCGATGGCGCCGAGCTCCAGCGCCTTCAGCGTGACGTCGGCGCCGGCCTCGGTGAGGCTGGAGACCATCACCACCGGCAGCGGATGCAGGCGCATCAGGTTGGCGAGGAACTGCAGGCCATCCATGCGCGGCATTTCGACGTCGAGCGTCAGCACGTCGGGCTTGAGCTGCTTGATCTTGTCGCGCGCGATGATCGGATCGGGGGCCGCGCCGATGACTTCGATCTCGGGATCCTTCGACAGGATCTCGGTGAGCAACTGCCGCACGAGGGCGGAGTCGTCGATGATCAGGACCTTGATGGGCATCAGAACAGCTCCACGGAGCCAGCGATCGGCGACTGCCGCAACCGCTCCTTGTAGGCGACTTCCTCGGCGGCCACGGCGTCGTCGTGTGCGTGCGGCAACAACTTCACCATGGCCTTCCCGGTCGTCGGGAAGTAACAGATCTTGCGGGGATGGATGCCGC
>JAIXTZ010000163.1 GCA_027483745.1 Lysobacteraceae bacterium | reverse complement strand
TACCGCGACGAGGCGATGATCAACCAGGTGAAGGTCGGCCCGCACTCGCCGCCGCAGTTCCGCATCAACGGCCCGCTGCGCAACCTCGACGAGTGGTACAAGGCCTTCAACGTGCAGCCGGACGACGCGCTGTACCTCAAGCCGGAAGATCGCGTGCGGATCTGGTGATCCGCCGCCGCACCCTCGGCATCGGCGCCGCGCTGGCCTTCCTTGGCAGCGCGGCGCTGCTCGTTTCGGGGCATCCCCTGTTGAACTGGCCGGCGACCGGCCTGCCACTCGGCACCGCCATCGCAGGCCTGCTCGTCGCCTCCTTCGGCGCCCCGCCGCTGGCGTTGGCGCGGCCCGTGAGCCGGGCGTCGACATTCGCGAAAGCCATGGCGGTTGTCGCCCTGGCCTGGCTCCCGCTGTGCCTGCTCCTCGCCGGCAACCTGCGCTTGAACTTCACCGCGGGCCTGCGCAGCGATGCGGCGCTTTGGCTCAGCGTCGCCGTGTTGGGCGGAATCGCCGTAGCGGGCCTCGCCGCCGTTGGCAGCATCGTGACGACGCGACGCCCTCGGTAGCGGCGGCGAAACCCGGATCCGACCTCAAAGGTGCGCTGCAGGCGCGGGCCGGGAGAACAGATAGCCCTGGAACGCACGGCAGCCGTGCTCGACCAGGAAGCCCCATTGCCCCTCGGTTTCCACGCCTTCGGCGACGACATGAATGTCGAGGATCGAGGCAAGCGCGAGGATGGTGCGGGCGATGGCCGCGTCGTTCACCTCGCAATCGACGTTGGACACGAAGGCCCGGTCAATCTTCAGCTGATCGAGGGGCAAACGCTTCAGATAACTCAGCGACGAATAGCCCGTGCCGAAGTCGTCGAGCGCGAATCGCACGCCCCGCGCGCGCAACGCGTCCATCTTGGCGATGGTCTGCTCAAGGTCGTCGTGCAGCATGCTCTCGGTGATCTCCAGGCGCAGCCGGTCCGGGCGCGCGCCAGTGGCCTCCAGGGCCGCCTCGACCTTCCCCACGAACGCCACCTCGTGCAGCTGTCGCGCACTCACGTTGACAGCGATGGTCCACGCCGACTTCACCGGATCGTCGGCCCATACCACCAGCTGGCGGCACGCCGCCCACAGCACCCAATCGCCCAGGTCGACGATGAGTCCGTGGGATTCCGCCACCGGGATGAAGGTCGACGGCGGAACGAAGCCGCCCTGTGGATGGGGCCACCGCACCAGCGCCTCGACGCCGAGCGTGCGTCGATCCAAGCCGACCACCGGCTGGTAATGCAGGACGAACTGACCCTCATGCAAGGCGACCCGCAGGTCACGCACCAGCGCCGCGCGCTGCAGGAGGTCCGCCTGGAGCGCCGGGTCGAAGATCCAGACCGCGTTCCTGCCGGCCGCCTTCGCCTTGTAGAGCGCCAGATCGGCCTGTTTCATCACTTCATCGGCATCGTCGACGCCTTGGCCGCAGAGCACGACGCCAATGCTGGCGGTCACGTCGACGCTCTGGCCACCCAGCAGGTAGCTGGAGGCGATCGCCCCGCGCAGGCTCTCCGCCATCGACAAGGCTTCGGCGCGAGCGGCGGGGTCATCGGCGCTGAGGTCCGCGACCGCCAAGGCGAACTCGTCCCCTCCGAGTCGCGCTACGGCACCGTGGGCGCCCGAGGCGCGGGACAAACGGGCCCCAACGTGGCGCAGCAGTTCGTCGCCGACGCCGTGCCCCAAGGTGTCGTTGACCTCCTTGAAGTTGTCGAGGTCGATGAGGAACACGCCCACTTGCGTGCCATTGGCCCGGGCGTGCTCGGCGGCCTGGGCGAAGAGGCAGGCGATGCTGCGACGATTCGGCAAGCCGGTGACCGCATCCTGCATCGAAAGGCGACGGACCTCGTCCTCTTCCGCCCGCTTACGCTCGGTGATGTCCGCGCGGATGGCGATGTACTGCTCCGGCTGACCGCTGTCGCCCAGGAGCGGAACGATCGTCGTGTGGACCCAGTAGAGACTGCCGTCCTTGGCGCGATTGCAGATGTCGCCGGTCCATACCCCGCCTCGGGAGATGGTCCGCCAAAGGCCGAGGAAGAACTCGCGGGGGTGGACGCCGGAGTTGATGATGCGATGGGTCTTGCCGATCAGCTCCGCCTCGGCGTACTGGGAGATCGCGCAGAACCGGTCGTTGACCCGCGTGATCACGCCTTTCGCGTCCGTGACGGCCACGATGGCGTGGGCGTCGAGGGCAATGCGCAGGATCTCCGCTTCGCGGATCGACTCCGCCGCCCGCTGGCGAGCCGACACCTCGGACGTCACGTCGTGGACGAGCAACAGCACGTCGTCATCGGCGCTGCCAAAGGGGCACACGGAGAGGCGCAAGTGGACGGGAGGCCCCGAGGATGCGGGCAAGGCGACGTCGGTGCTCGCGGCGCGCTCATGGACGGCGCGCAGAACGCGATCGATCACCGGGGCGAGGACCGAAGCCGCCAGGACATCACGGAGATCGCGACCCAAAGCGTCCGCCATCGGAAGGGCCAACGTCTCGGCCTTGGCGCGATTCAAACGGACGATGCGACCGCCCGGGTCGAGCACCGCGGCGCCGATGGGGAGGCACTCGAGGAGATCGACGTCGGATGGGCGTCGCTCAGGCGGCCCGTCGGCCGATGGGTCGGTCCTCATCGACGGCAGGGACGCTGCTGCGCCTCCCATGGGCAAGCCTGGCACGTCCCCACCTCCGGTTCCGCGTTCTGGCCCGCGGACAGTACCAGCTTCACCGCCCGGCAGCAGGGCCGGGCCGATTCTCAGGCGTAGTGCTTGGCCACGTAGTCGTCGATGATTCCGACAAACTCGCGGGCGATGTTCTCGCCCTTCAGCGTCATCGCCTTCTCGCCATCGATGAACACCGGCGCGCTCGGCGCTTCGCCCGTCCCCGGCAGCGAGATGCCGATGTTCGCGTGTCGCGACTCGCCGGGGCCGTTCACCACGCAGCCCATCACCGCCAGCGTGAGGTTCTCGACGCCGGGGTGCTTCAGCTTCCACACCGGCATGTTCTCGCGCACGTGCTCCTCGACCGTCTTCGCCAGCTCCTGGAAGAAGGTGCTGGTCGTGCGGCCGCAGCCCGGGCAGGCGGTGACCATCGGCGTGAACGCCCGCAGGCCCATGGTCTGCAGCAGCTGCTGCGCGACGATCACTTCCTGCGTGCGCGAAGCCCCGGGCTCGGGGGTGAGCGAGATGCGGATGGTGTCGCCGATGCCTTCCTGCAGCAGCACGGCGAGGGCCGCGGTGCTCGCGACGATGCCCTTGCTGCCCATGCCGGCCTCGGTGAGGCCGAGGTGCAGCGGGTACTCGCAGCGCGCGGCGAGGTCGCGGTAGACGGCGATCAGCTCCTGCACCCCGCTCACCTTCGCCGAGAGGATGATGCGGTCCTTCGGCAGGCCGAGCTCGACGGCCTTCTCGGCGGAATCCAGCGCCGAGCGCACCAGCGCCTCGCGCAGCACGCGGGCGGCGTCCCAGGGCTCGGCGCGCTTCGCGTTCTCGTCCATCAGCACGGCGGCGAGGTTCTGGTCGAGCGACCCCCAGTTGGCGCCGATGCGCACGGGTTTGTCGTACTGCAGCGCCTTCTCGATGATCGAGGCGAACTGCGTGTCCTTCTTCTTGCCGAAGCCGACATTGCCGGGATTGATGCGGTACTTCGCCAGCGCCTCGGCGCAGGCCGGATGCGCTTCGAGCAGCGTGTGTCCGTTGTAGTGGAAATCCCCAATGATCGGCACGTCGATGCCCATCATCGCCAGCCGGTCGCGGATGTGCGGCACGGCGGCGGCGGATTCCTCGTTGTTGACGGTGATGCGCACTTTCTCGGAACCCGCCCGCCAGAGCTCGGCGATCTGCTGCGTGGTGCCCTTGATGTCGGCGGTGTCGGTGTTGGTCATCGACTGCACGACGACCGGGGCGTCGCCACCGACGACCACCTTGCCGACGCGGACGGGAATGGAGCGGCGGCGCGGCGCCGAGGCAGCGGAACTCATCGGATCACTCAGGTGTGCGCCGGCGTCGGCGCGTAGCGGTAGAGGAAGTAGTCGCCCAGCGTCTGCACCAGGCGGAGGTCGTGCAGACGTTCCTCGGGACGGCGGTCGAGCCACCGGTCTACCGCATCCTGTTCACGACCGATGCGCAGCGGCTCGCCCTGCGGCAGGCGCTGGGCCGAGAGGTAAAGCCAGTCCCCACCACCATAGGGCGGGCGGAGTTCTAGGGCGCGCCACGGCGCGCGGTTCGCGGCACCGGTGCCCATGAGGGCGACGGCAGCGGCGGCTCGCGACAGCAACTCGACGCCGGCCAGCACCTGTCCGTCCGCCTCGTAGCGCAGCCAGCGCAGGATGCCGAGCATCCAATCGGACGGGTCCTCGTGGTCGCCGACATGGATGCCCACGACCTCGCCAACGCGCAACCGGAGCTGGCTGTCCTGGCCCCAGCGCATCCGATAGCCGCCGAGGCTCTGGTCGACGACCAGCGCGGGAAGGCGCGCCGAGCGCGCGGAGACCTCGGCACTGCCCGCCGACCACGACGCGCGCGCCGTCTCCACGATCTCCTCGCCCAGGACCTGCCGCGCGAAGGCGTCGAAGTCCCGTTCGCCGCTGGCCTGGTAGTGCAGCCCGGACAACCCGAACACCGTTTCCACCGCGTGGCCAGCGTCCAGGCGGATGAACTGGCGCGCCGCCGCATGCGAAAAGGCACGACGCATCTTGCGGAGGCCATCGGCGCTCATCTTCACGGGGACGCCGTGCTCGGGCATCACGACGGCGTCTTCGCCGTCGCTCGCCGCCAGCGCGGCCTCCACGGCGGCCGCGAAGCCGACAAGGTCGAGGTGCTGGCGCGGCGGGGCCTTGCCCGCCGGGCCCTCGTCGGCGTCATCCGCAACACCGACCGCCGTCGGCGACGGCGTGTCACGCAGCGGCGTGCGCGCGGCGAACGCGCTGCACATCGCCCACACGCGCTCCTGCTCGGCCTGCGAGAAGGCGCGAGGATTCAGGACGTCCATCAACAGGAGTTCGATGTAGCGCTGGTGGATGTTGGGGAGGCCGGGAACCAGCGGATCCGTCGACGGCCGGCGCTCGAGCTCGCGGGTGACCGCGAAGCGATACGTCCGGTGCAAGCCGCGCCAGGCATCAATGGGGAGATCGGCGTAGACGCGCCAAGCGACGAGGAGCGCTTCGCCGTAATGGTAGACCGCACGCTGCACCGCTTCAGCGACCTGCCCTCCGCGCAGCCAGGGCAAGCTGCCGGAGGGCGCGCACTGGTCGGCGGCGGCCATCCGGTAGGCATGGCCGAGGCGCAGGTGGAGCTGGGCGAGCTCGGCGGGCAGCGTGGCCAGGTCGCCGGCCAGCGGCAGGGGCTTCCCGGCGTAGAGGCGCTGCGTGGAGAGCGCATTGTCGAGGACGACGGGGCGCAGCACCTCGGCGATCTCGCGGCGCGTGCCGCCCTTCACCGCATGCGTCGAGGAGAGGGCCTCGACGGCGCGCAACAGCGCGCGGCGGGTGGCCATCACGTCGGCGCGTGGCAAGGTTTCGAGCCAAGCGGAGGCACGCTTCGCATCGGGCGCGAAAGGGAGGTCGCCGCGGAGGCCCGGCGGGAGGGTTTCACCCAAACGTCGATACACTTCGCTCATGCGCCATCGCCTCCGTCCAAGGGCTCCAGTGTACCGTCGCGCCTGCGGCTCCCGCATGGCACGGTGCAGCGTGGCCGGCCCTTCGCCATGAGCACCGGACCCACGAGCCGCCCACCGCTCCGGCCGCACCAACTCAACACCCTCGCGCGCGACCTGCTGGAAGGCAGCTTTCCGTCCATCTGGGTGGAGGGCGAGCTCTCCAGCGTGGCGCGACCGGCCTCGGGGCACCTGTACTTCACGCTGAAGGACGAGCGCGCGCAGGTGCGCTGCGCGATGTTCAAGATGAAGGCGCAGTACCTGCGATTCCAGCCGCGCGACGGCATGCAGGTGCTGGTGCGCGCCAAGCTCACGCTGTACGAGCCGCGCGGCGACTACCAGCTGGTGCTGGAGCACATGGAAGAGGCCGGCGAAGGTGCGCTGCGCCGTGCCTTCGAGGCGCTGAAGGCGAAGCTCGATGCCGAAGGCCTGTTCGCGGCGGGCCGCAAGCGCCCGCTGCCGCGCTTCGTCCGCCGGCTGGGCGTCCTGACCTCGCCGAGCGGCGCGGTGATCCGCGACATCCAGAGCGTGCTGTCGCGGCGCTGGCCGATGCTCGAGGTCGAGCTGCTCCCGGTGCCGGTGCAGGGCGCCACCGCCGCTCCGGCGATCATCCAGACCCTGCGCGCGGCCTATGCGGCGCAGCGCCATGACGTGCTTCTTCTGGCACGCGGCGGCGGCTCCCTCGAGGACCTGTGGTGCTTCAACGACGAGGCGCTGGTGCGCGCCATCGCCGATTCGCCGGTGCCGGTGGTGTCGGCGGTGGGGCACGAAGTCGATTTCACGCTGGCGGACTTCGTCGCCGACCTGCGGGCCCCCACACCCTCCGCAGCGGCCGAACTGCTGGTGCCGGACCGCGGCGAGATGCAGGCCCGCGTCGAACACCTGCAATCGCGATTGCAGCGCCGCCTCGCGCAGTTCCTGGACCGCGCCCGCCAGCGCGCCGACCACGCCGGGCTGCGGCTGCAGGCCGAGCGCCCGCAGCGCCGGCTCGATCGCGGCCGGGATCGCGCGGAATCGCTGCGGCTGAGGCTGGCGGCGGCGCTCGCCGGGCGGCTGGCGCAGCAACGCAGCGGGCTGGCGACGATCTCCAAGCGGCTCGAGCAGCAAGCCCCTGCGCTTCGCCTGCAGCGATTCCACCAGCGCCTCGCCCTGCTCGGCGCGCGGCAGGACACCGCCCTGCGGCGCGGCCTGCAAGCGCGGCTGGGCCTGCTTCGCGAACTGGGCCGCGGGCTGCACGCGGTGAGCCCACTCGCGACCTTGGGCCGCGGCTACGCGATCCTGCAGCGCGAGGACGGCCATGCCGTGCGCCGCGCCGATGAAGTTGCGGCCGGCGACACGCTGCGCGCGCGGCTGGCCGAGGGCGGATTGCGGCTGCGCGTGGAATCGAACGACGGAGAGGGCCCATGACGGCCGTACCCCTCTGGCTGGCGAACCGGGCGGTGCACACGGGCACCGCGCTGCCGCTGCGCGATGCCTGGAGCGGCGAGACGATCGCCGAGGTCGCGCAGGCCGGCCCCGACGAGATCGAGCGCGCCATCGCTACCGCCCACACGGCGCGCCCGGCGATGGCCGCCCTGCCCGCATGGCGTCGCCGCGATGTGTTGGAACATCTGCTGGCCCGCGTGCGCGAACACGCAGAATCGCTGGCGCAAACCATCACGGCGGAAGGTGGCAAGCCGATCGCCGCCGCGCGCGCCGAGGTCGCCCGGGCGCAGGCCACCCTGCGCGAAGCCGCCGCGGAGGCTTGTCGCCTCGATGGCCAGGCCCTCGATCTCGACCGCGACGCCGCCACCCGCGGCTGGCGTGGCTTCACGCGGCGCGTGCCGGCCGGCGTGGCGAGCCTCGTCACGCCCTTCAACTTCCCGCTGAATCTGGTGCTGCACAAGCTGGCGCCGGCCTTCGCGGCGGGCTGCCCCGTGCTTCTGAAGCCTGCCCCGGCCACGCCGCTCACCGCCCTGAAGCTTGGCGAATGGTTGGCCGAATGCGATCTGCCCCAAGGCGCGTTCTCGATCCTGCCCTGCGCCAACGCACACGCCGCGCCGCTCGTCGAGGACGACCGCATCGCCGTGCTGAGCTTCACCGGCGGGCTGGTCGGCTGGGAGCTCAAGGCCCGCGCCGGCAAGAAGCGCGTGGTGCTGGAACTGGGCGGCAACGCAGCCTGCATCGTCGATGCCGATCCCGGCGCCGATCTCGACCACGTGGTGTCGCGGATTGTTTCTGGCGCGTACGGCCAAGCCGGGCAGAGCTGCATCAGCGTGCAGCGCTTGATCGTTCATCGCGGGATGTTGCCGGCCTTGCGTGAGGCACTCGTCGATGCCGTGCGCGCCCTGCCCCAGGGCGATCCCCGCGACCCGCGCACCGTCGTCGGACCGATGATCAGCGCCGCGGCCGCGGATCGTCTCGAATCATCGATCGCCAGCGCCATCGCCGAAGGAGCCACGGCCCTCGTCCGCGGCACACGCAGCGACGCCCGCCCTTCCCTGCTCGGACCGACGCTGCTGGAAAACGTTGCCCGCGACCATCCGCTCTATCGCGAGGAAGCCTTCGGACCGGTGCTGCTGCTCGAAGCCGCGGAGGATTTCGACCACGCCCTCGAACGTGCCAACGACAGCCGCTTCGGGCTGCAGTGCGGCGTGTTCACCGCGCGCATGGACCACGCGATGCGTGCGTGGGACGCGCTCGAGGTCGGCGGCGTGGTGATTGGCGACGTGCCCACGGTGCGCGTCGACCGCATGCCCTACGGCGGGGTCAAGGACAGTGGGCTCGGCCGCGAAGGGCCAGCGTGGGCCATCGATGACTTCAGCGAGACGCGTCTGATGCTGTGGGCGGGCGGCGAGTCGCGCTGAACGTCGGCGGCTGATGCGCTCAGCCCCCAGCCCGGCAAGCGGCCCGGCGATCCGGGTCGCGGATGAACCCACACTGCGCTTCGCCACCGCCGGTGCGGGCGCGGCAGTGGGCCCGCAGGTCGTCGTCGCGGATGAAGCCGCACTGGCTCGATTCACCGTCCGCGGTGGCGCGGCAGAAGGCGCGCTGGTCGGCATCGCCGATGAAGCCGCACTGGCTCCCGCCGCCGCCCGTCTCGGCCCGACAGCGCGACCGGAGGTCGGCATCGCCGATGAAGCCGCACTGGGATTCGCTGCCTTCCTGCTTGGCCCGGCAGTAGGCCCGCTGGTCGGCATCGCGGATGAAGCCGCACTCGCTGTTGCTTCCGTCGGCCTCCGCACGGCAGGCCGCGCGGCGATCGGGGTCCTTGATGAAGCCGCATTCCGACGACCGGGCGTCGAGCGCGGACGCGGCGAGGAGGGCCAGCCAGAGCGGGACGAGGGCGAGACGGAAGCGCATGCGCGGAGCCTGCGCCGGACCGCGGACGGCTTCAACCCCGTTGCACCGGCTCGGGCGTTGAAGCCTTTACCCACTCCGGAGCCCTGCCATGTCGACCCGTACCGCCCTCGCCCCCACCCTGCTCGCCACCGCCGTGCTGCTGGCCCTGTCCGGCTGCCGCTCCTCCAACGAGGTCGCCAGCACGCCACCGCCTCCGCCCGAGGAAGCGGCCGTCCTGCAAGAGCGCAGCCGCGAACAGGAATCCCAGCGGCTCGAAACGGTGGTCGTGACCGGCGCGCGGGTCCGCCGCACCGAAGCGAACGCCATCGCCGACGTCGCCTACGCGCCCGCCCCGCCCCCCGCACCGCCTGCGCCTTTGGCTCCGCTGGGATTGGTCGCGCCGTCCGTGGCCGCGCCGGCCGCGGATTTCGCCGCGCTTCCCGAGGCCAACGCCGAGCGCTACGCGGACGTGCCGGCGAATCCCGTGCAGCGCGTCGCGGAGCAGCCGGTGTCCACCTTCAGCATCGACGTCGACACCGGCAGCTACAGCAACCTGCGCCGGATGATCGGCTGGGGCCAGCGCCCGCCCGCCGACGCAGTGCGCGTCGAGGAACTGCTCAACTACTTCGACTACGCCGACCAGGCGCCCGCCTCGCGCGCGCAACCCTTCGCGGTTCACACGGAAGTCGCACCCGCGCCTTGGAACGCCCGCCGCCTGCTGATGCGCGTCGCACTGAAGGCCTACGAGGTGCCGGCCACCGAGCTGCCGCCGAGCAACCTCGTCTTCCTCGTCGACACCAGCGGATCGATGCAGGACGCCGACAAGCTGCCGCTGGTGAAGCAGGCCCTGCGCGAACTGGTGCTTCAAATGCGCCCACAGGACCGCATCGCCCTGGTCGTCTACGCGGGTAGCGCGGGCCTCGTGTTGCCGCCCACGTCCGGTGCCGAACGCGGCACCATCCTCGACGCCTTGGATCGTCTGGAAGCCGGCGGTTCCACCAACGGCGGCGCGGGCATCGAACTCGCCTACCGCATCGCCCGCGAGGCGAGGATCGACGGCGGCGTGAACCGCATCGTGCTGGCCACCGACGGTGACTTCAACGTCGGAACCACGGACCAGACCACGCTTGAGGCTTTCGTCGCCGAACAGCGCAAGCACGGCATCGCGCTGTCGACGCTCGGCTTCGGACAGGGCAACTACAACGACGCGATGGCCGAGCAGCTTGCGAACATCGGCGACGGCAATCATGCCTACATCGACAGCCCACGCGAGGCACGAAAGGTGCTGCGCGACGAAATGGCCGGCACCCTGCTGACGGTCGCCAAGGACGTGAAGATCCAGGTCGAGTTCAATCCGGCGCAGGTGGCCGAGTACCGCCTCGTCGGCTACGAGAACCGCCAGCTGAAGCGCGAGGACTTCGCCAACGACGCCGTCGACGCCGGCGAGATCGGCGCGGGCCACGACGTGACCGCCCTTTACGAGATCGCGCTCGTGGGCAGCGGCGGCGAATGGAACGCGCCGCTGAAGTACGCCGCCGGGGCGCGCACGCCTGCCACCGGTGCCGCGGGCGAGTTGGCCACCGTGCGCCTGCGCTACAAGGCCCCGGAAGGCGGCGCGAGCCGACTGATGGAGCGCCCGGTCCGCCGCGCCGACATCGCCACCACGGCATCGCCCGCACTGCAGTGGGCCGCCGCGGTGACGGCCTACGGCGAGCGCCTGCGCGGTGGTGAGGCGCTGGGCGGTGCGGGCTGGCCGGAGGTGGCTCGCTGGGTCGATGCCGCCTTCGCTGCCGCGCTGGACGCGCGCGATGCCGCCAGCCGTGACGAACTGCGTCGGATGGTGCGACAGGCCGCGACGCTCGACGGCGAGACGCTGCCCGAGGCCGAACGGCCCGCGCTGGCGGTGTCCGAATGACGCGAATTCGCCTACGCTCCCGCGCATGGATGCCGAGCGCAGCGACGAAGCCTTGATGCTGGCCTATGCGGCCGGCGAGGCCGAGGCCTTCGAGCCGCTGTACGCGCGCCACCGCGGCCCGCTGTTCCGTTTCATCCTCCGCCAGGTGCGCGTGCAGGCCACGGCGGAGGAGCTCTTCCAGGACGTCTGGCAGAAGGTAGTCATCGCGCGCGACCGCTACCGGCCCGAGGCGAAGTTCAGCACCTGGCTGTACCAGATCGCGACGAACCGGCTCACCGACCACTGGCGCGCGGCGACGCACCG
>JAIXTZ010000232.1 GCA_027483745.1 Lysobacteraceae bacterium | reverse complement strand
CCACATGACCGCGCCCAGCGAGGGCGGCGAAGGTCCGGCGCGCTGCATGGCGGCCGCGCTGAAGGACGCCAAGGCCAACGCCACCGACGTGCAGTACCTCAACGCGCACGGCACGTCGACGCCGCTCGGCGACCTCGCGGAAACCCTGGCGATGAAGCGCGCCTTCGGCGACCACGCGTACAAGATGATGGTCAGCTCGACCAAGTCGATGACCGGCCACCTCCTCGGCGCGGCGGGCGGCGTCGAAGCGATCTTCTCGATCATGGCGATGGTCGATGACGTCGTGCCGCCGACGATCAACCTCGACAACCCGGGCGAAGGTTGCGACCTCGACTACGTCCCGAACGTGGCCCGCGACGCCAAGCTCGACCTCGTCGTGTCGAACGGCTTCGGCTTCGGCGGCACCAACGCCACGCTGGTGTTCCGGCGCCTGTGACGCCATGAGCGCGACGGTCCGCGAATTGCCCGCGGGCCTCGACCTGCTCGCGCTGAAGCGCGCGGCCCCTGGGGAGTTCCCGCTGCTGTTGGAATCGGCGGCCCAGGGCGGCAAGGCGCGCTGGGACCTGCTGCTCGCCGGTGGCGAGACCGGGCTGTTCCTCGGCGCCGACGGCGTGACGCGCCGCGAGACCGGCCACGCGGTGGCCGGCCGATTCCTCGATGCGCTGGACCATGCCCAATCGGAACTGCGCGACCGTCTGGAGCGCGCGGCCGCCTGTCGCGATGCCGATGCATTGGACGGCCACGCGCGCCCTGCGGATGCGCTGCCCTTCCACGGCGGCTGGGCGTTGTACCTCGGCTACGAGCTTGCCGCGCAGGTGGAGCCGACGCTGCGCCTGCCGGCCTTCCGGGGCGGGCTGCCGGTGGCCGCCGCGCTGTTCTGCCCTGCCGCGATCCTGCGTGACCGCGACAGCGGTCGCTGCCTGGCCGTGGCGCTGCCCGGGCATGCCGCATGGCTCGATCGGCTCGCGAACGTGGTCGAGGACGCCCTGTCGACGACGACCCGCGTCGGCGATGCCCGAGCCGCGGGCCCGGGTCCCGACGCGCCGCTGAGACCGCGTCGGCTGGTCGAGGACGCTGACGCGCGTTTCCTCGACGGCGTGGCCCGGGTGCACGAGTACCTGCGCGCCGGCGACGTGTTCCAGGTGAATCTTTCCCGCGGCTGGCGGGCCGGTTTCGAGGCACCGCCTGATCCCGTCGCGCTTTACGCGGCCCTGCGGCGTGCGAATCCTGCCCCGTTCGCGGGCCTGTTCTCGCTGCCCGGCGGCAGCGTCGCCAGTTCGTCGCCGGAGCGGCTGGTGTCGGTCCGCGGCCGGCGCATCGAGACGCGGCCGATCGCCGGCACGCGTCCCCGCTTCGAGGGCGACGACGACGCGGCGCGCATCGCTGAGCTCGTCGGCCACCCGAAGGAGCGCGCCGAGCACGTCATGCTGATCGACCTCGAGCGCAACGACCTGGGGCGCGTCTGTTCGCCCGGCTCGGTGCGCGTCGATGAACTGATGAGCGTCGAGAGCTACGCGCACGTGCACCACATCGTCAGCAATGTGTCCGGCGAGCTGCGCCCGGGCGTCACGGCCGGGCAGGCCATCGCGGCGGTGTTCCCCGGGGGCACCATCACCGGCTGCCCGAAAGTGCGCTGCATGCAGATCATCGCCGAGCTCGAAGGCGAGGGCCGTGGGCCCTACACGGGCGCGATGGGTTACCTCGACGCCAGCGGCGACATGGACCTGAACATCCTGATCCGCACGCTGTGGACCGACGGGTGCGACGTGGCCTTCCGCGCCGGTGCGGGCATCGTGGTGGATTCGCGCGCCGACAAGGAACTGATGGAGACCCGCGCCAAGGCCCGCGGCCTGCTGCGTGCGCTGGGGCAGGGCGATGGGGCCTGAGGCCATTGACCGCGGCCTCGCCTACGGCGACGGCCTGTTCGAGACGATGCGCGCGCACCGCGGCACGCTGCCATGGTGGCCTCGGCATCGTGCGCGCCTGATGGCGGGTGCGGCGCGGCTCGGCATCCCGATGCCTTCCGATGCGGCGCTCGACACCGCGCTGGCCGACGCCTTGCCGGCCTCGCCGGACGGCGTCATCAAGTTGATCCTCACGCGCGGCACGGGCGCGCGTGGCTACGCGCCCACGCCCGCTGCCGCGCCGACCCTCCTCGTCACGGCATCGGCCGCCCCGCCGGCGGCGGCCCAAGCCCTCGCGGTCGACGTGCTGGCGCTTCGCCTCGGCGTGCAGCCGGCATTGGCCGGCATGAAGCACCTCAATCGCCTGGAACAGGTGCTCGGTGCTCGCGAGACCGTCGAGCGCGGGTTGGACGACGGCCTGATGGCCGACGCGGACGGGTTCCTCACCTGCAGCACGCGCGCCAACCTTTTCGCCCGCCTCGACGGACGCTGGATCACGCCGCCGGTCGATCGCGCCGGCGTGGCGGGCGTGGCCCGTGGTGTCCTGCTCGAGGCGTGGTCGCCGCCCGGTGGCCTTCACGTCGCTCTCCTGCCGCTCGACGCCTTGCCCCGTGCCGATGCGCTGCTGCTGAGCAATGCCGTGCGCGGTATCCTGCCCGTCGGTCGCTGCGGCGCGCGTGCGCTCGATCCGCGACCGGTGGGCCTCGTCCAGGCCCGCGCCGCGCTGGCGGCGTCCCATCCCGCCTTCCGCGAGACCTGATGCGTTCCCTGCTGCGCAAGCTCTTCCGCTTCCTGGTCAAGCTCGGCCTCGTCGCCGCCCTTCTCGTGGCCGTCGGGGGCTGGTTCGCGTGGCGGCACTTCGAGGCTTTCGCCGATGCCGCGGCCGGGGCGCCGGAGGGTGCGACCGTCACCGTCGCGCGCGGCGATTCCTTCGTCCAGGTGCTGGCGAAGCTGCGTACCGCGGGCGTCGAGGCCGGCCACGACCTCGAATGGAAGATCCTCGCCACCCGCATGCAGGCGCTGCCGCGGATCCAGGTGGGCGAGTACGCCCTCGACCCGGCGCTGACGCCGCGCCAGCTGATTGAGAAGCTGGTCCGCGGCGACGTCATCCGTTATCGCTTCACGATCGTCGAGGGCTGGTCGATGCGCGACCTTCGCGCGGCGCTTGCCCGCGATGCCGTCCTGGAGGACGACCTCTCGGCGCTCGACGACTCGGAGCTAATGGTTGCGCTGGGGCGCGAAGGCGTGCCGGCGGAAGGGCGCTTCCTGCCCGAGACCTACCTATTCACCCGCGGCGAGACGACGGTATCCCTGCTCGACCAGGCGGCCGACGCGATGGACGCCGCCTTGGCGGAGGCCTGGGCGGCGCGCCGGCCCGACCTGCCGCTCGATTCCCCCGAACAGCTGCTGACTCTCGCCTCGATCGTCGAGAAGGAAACCGGCAAGGCCAGCGAACGCCCGGAGATCGCCGGCGTGTTCGTGCGCCGCCTGCGCATCGGCATGCGCCTACAGACCGACCCCACCGTGATCTACGGCCTTGGCGCGGCCTTCGACGGCAATCTGCGCCGCCGCGACCTCGAAACCGATACCCCGTTCAACACGTACACGCGCTTCGGCCTGCCGCCGCACGCCATCGCGATGCCGGGCCGCGCCGCGCTGATGGCCGCCGCCCAGCCGCTCGACGGCGAGACGCTGTACTTCGTCGCCCGCGGCGATGGCAGCCACCAGTTCTCGCGCACCTACGCCGAACACCGGCGGGCGGTCGTGCGCTACCAGCTCGGGGGGCGTTGAGATGGCAGCCAACCGTGGCGCGCTGATCAGCCTCGAAGGCGGCGAGGGCGCGGGCAAGACCACCGTGCTTGGTGCGCTCCGGGCTCGGCTCGAAGCGCGCGGCCATGCCGTGGTCGGTACGCGCGAACCCGGTGGCACGCCGGCCGGCGAGGCCATCCGCGGGCTGCTGCTCGACCCCGCGCAAGCATTGGTGCCGAACGCCGAACTGCTGATGATGTTCGCCTCGCGTGCGCAGCTCGTGGAGACGCTGGTGGAGCCGGCCCTCGCGCGCGGCGACATGGTGCTGGCCGACCGCTTCACCGACGCCAGCTTTGCCTACCAGGGCGGGGGCCGCGGCCTGCCGATGGGCGTGATCGCCGAGCTCGAGCGCGTGTTTGTCGGCCGCGTGCCGGATTTCACCCTGCTGCTCGACCTCGACGTGCAAGCCGGGCTCGCACGCGCCCGCTCGCGCGGTGCGCCGGCGGACCGCATCGAGCGCGAGAAGGACGAGTTCTTCGAGCGCGTGCGCAGCGCTTATCGCGCGCGCGCCGCGGCGCAGCGGCAGCGTATCGCCGTGGTGGATGCCTCGCAGCCGGTGGAGGCCGTCGTGCGCGACGCCTGCGCCGCGCTCGATGCCTTCCTCGATCGCTGGAGCGCGTCGTGAGCCTCGCGCCCTGGCAGCAACAGCGCCTCGACAGCGCCCTGGCAGCATGGCGCGCCGGCCGGCTCGGCCATGCCCAGTTGCTCTGCGGCCCCGAGCAGCTCGGCAAGCGCGCGGTCGCCGACGCCTTGGCCGCTCGTCTGCTTTGCGAAGCGCCCAAGGACCAGCCGCCCTGCGGGCGCTGCCGCGGCTGCACGCTGCGCGAGGCCGGCACGCATCCGGATTTCCGCATCATCACGTTCGAAGAGAACGCCAACACCGGCAAGCTGCGCACCGAGCTGGTCATCGACCAGGTGCGCGCCCTGAGCGGCTCGATGCAGATGACGGCCCAGCGCGGCGGCGCGCAGGTGGTGCTGATCGATCCGGCCGATGCCTTGAACACCTCGGCCGCCAACGCGCTGCTGAAGACGCTTGAGGAACCTGCCGACAACCGCTTCCTGCTGCTCGTGAGCGCGGCGCCGCAGCGGCTCCCGGCGACCATCCGCAGCCGCTGCCAGCGCATTGAGTTCGCGGTGCCGGAGCGCGAGGTCGCGTTGGGCTGGCTGGCCTCGCAAGGCCACCCGGCTCCCCGCGCCACCGAGGCGCTCGACGCCGCCCAAGGGCATCCCGGCCTGGCCGATGCTTGGCTGCGCGCCGGGCATCTCGCGCTCCGCGACACCACGCTGAAGGAGTGGGCCGGCGTGGCCCGCGGCATCGCCGCCCCGCTCGGCATCGCGCAGCTGTGGATGGCCGACGCGGCGGTCGCCCCGCTGCGCCTGCGCTTCGTGGCCGATGCGGCGGTCGCGCTCGCGCGCGGGATCGCCGGGGCACCGGCCGTTGCCGGATTGACCCCGCCCGCCGATGTGGACAAGCTGGCGGCGTGGTTTGACCAGCTGAATCGCCTGCGCCTGCAGCTGTCCGCCCCGCTCAAGCATGAATTGGCCCTCGCGGGCCTGCTCGCCGAGTGGCGCGGCCTGATGGCGACAACGGAGACACGT
>JAIXTZ010000201.1 GCA_027483745.1 Lysobacteraceae bacterium | reverse complement strand
GGGTCGTTCGGCACCGAGTTCTTGTTGACGGTGATGTGCGCGGCGCCGAGCGCGGCCTCCGCGTCCTTGCCCGAGACCTCGCGACCGATCAGGTCGATCAGCATCAGGTGGTTCTGCGTGCCGCCGGAGACGATCTTGTAGCCGCGCGCGATCAGCGTCTTCGCCATGGCCTGCGCGTTCTTCACCACCTGCTGCTGGTAGGCCTTGAATTCCGGCTCCAGCGCTTCCTTAAAGGCCACGGCCTTGGCGGCGATGACGTGCATCAGCGGGCCGCCCTGGATGCCCGGGAAGACGATGCTCTGCAGCTTCTTCTCGAGCTCCTCGGCCTTGTCGCCGGCGCCGGCCTTGCTCATCACGATGATCCCGCCGCGCGGGCCGCGCAGGGTCTTGTGCGTGGTGCTGGTAACGACGTGCGCGTGCGGCAGCGGGTTCGGGTAGACGCCCGCGGCGACGAGGCCGGCGATGTGCGCCATGTCGACGAACAGCACCGCGCCGACCTGGTCGGCGATCGCGCGGAAGCGCGCCCAGTCCAGCACTTGGCTGTAGGCCGAGAAGCCGGCGATGATCATCTTCGGCCGGTGCTCGACGGCGAGGCGCTCGACCTCGTCCATGTCGATCAGGCCCTGCTCGTTCACGCCGTACTGCACGGCGTTGTAGAGCTTGCCCGAGGCATTCACCTTCGCACCGTGCGTCAGGTGGCCGCCGTGGGCCAGCGACATGCCGAGGATGGTGTCGCCCGGCTGCAGCAGGGCCATGAACACGCCTTGGTTGGCCTGCGAGCCCGAATGCGGCTGCACGTTGGCGTAGTCGGCACCGAACAGCGCCTTGCAGCGCTCGATGGCGAGCTTCTCCGCCACGTCGACGTATTCGCAGCCGCCGTAGTAGCGCTTGCCCGGGTAGCCTTCGGCGTACTTGTTCGTCAGCACCGAGCCCTGGGCTTCCATCACGCGCGGGCTGGCGTAGTTCTCCGAGGCGATCAGTTCGACGTGGTCTTCCTGGCGCTGCCGCTCGGCCGCCATGGCCTGGGCGAGTTCGGCGTCGTAATCGGCAATGCGCATGCTGCTCGGGAACATCGGGCGGGCCTCGGGCGAAGGGAGGGGGCTAGTGTAGCCGCTCCCCTCCCTCATCCCGACCGCCACCCCGGCCCGCATTCGAACGCGGGCCGGGAGAGCCTTCACGGCACCGGCGGCGGTGCTTTGCCCAGCTGGGCCCAGTCGATGCGGCGGGTCAGCACCATCGTCGCGGCCAGCACGCCGAACAGCAGCACGGCACCGAGCAGCAGGGCGTGGTCCTCGGATTGCAGAAGGCCGTAGAGGGCGCCATAGAGCGCTCCCAGCAGAACCGCGAGGCCGAGGCCGCGCTTTGCCCCGCCCAGCACCCCGCTCAGGTAGTAGCCGATGAGGGCGACGCAGGCGCCGGCGGCCAGCGCGTAGGCCAAGCCGAAGCCGACATGCTCGGCCAAGGCCAGCAGCAGCAGGAAGAACAGGGCCAGCGCGAGCCCGACCAGCAGGTAGTGCAGCGGGTGCACGGACGCCCCGCGCAGCACTTCCAGCAGGAACACGGCGCCGAACACCAGCCCGAGGAAGAGCAACGCGTATTTGATGGCGCGGTCGGTCATCAGGTAGCGGTCGACCGGGTCGAGCAGCTCGAGGCTGACGGCGGTGGCGTCGAGCCCCGCGCAGTGGGATTCCGACCCGCAGGCGGCGAGGCGCTGCGGTGCCTGGCTGGCCAGCGACGACAGCTGCCACTCGGCGCTGAAGCCATCGGCGCGCACGTCGCGCCGCACGGGCAGGGCAAAACCGGCGAAGCGCGGATGCGGCCAGTCGCCCGCGAGGTGCCAGCGGAAGTCCTCGGCCACGGGCACCCAGGCCAACTGGCTGGTGCCGGTGAGATCCAAGGTCGCCGCCGTCTCGATGACCGCGCCGGGGAGGGCTGCGTCCGGCAGGGCCGCCTGCACGCCCTCGGGGAGCCACGCGATGCCGGTACCCGGCTCCGGCTGCAGGTCACGGCCGTTGGCCTTCACCGTGAGCGTGGTGATGCCGCGGTTGTCACCCAGGCCCAACACCCAGCGCGCTTCGCGGATGCGCACCGAGAGCTGCCCGGGCACCTCGCCCAGCGCCGGCAGGCGGAAGCGCGCGCTGATGTCGGCTTTCTGCTGGAAGATGCGCGCTTCGAACAGGCCCCGCTTGCGGGTCTCCGTGCCAAGCGTGGCCTTGACGTCCACCTCGTCCGCCGCCACCAGCAGGGTTTCGACCTCGGTGTAGTCGACCGGCTGCGAAGGCGCGCGCTCGTCGCTGCTGACGGGCTTCATCCGACGCACCACGCGCTCGATCTCCAGCCGGAGCAGGGGCGCGGTCACGCGCTGCGCATTCGCGCTGGCCTGCGCGATATCCGCAACGACTTCAGCCGCGCGCTGCTGGCGTTCGTCGACGAGCCCGTCCAGCAGGGCGAGGGGAATCAGCAGCAGCAGGATCAGGCCACCGATGGCCAGCAGTTTGCGTCCAAGACGCATGGGGCACCTCCAGGATTCACAGGAGGGCGCAGCGTGGCTGGGTGGCGCGGCGATCCGTCGCCTGCCGGCGGGCGGACGGCGGGCGAATTCAGGCGCGGTCGGGCAGGGTTCGGCGACGTCGGCTCACAGCGTCACCCCGCGCCCGGCGCCGGCCTGCCAAAGCTCGGCCGCCAGCCCGCGCAGGCTGCTCCGCGCCATCGCCACGAGCGAGAGGCGAACGCCGAACTCGTCTTCCACGCTCCGCGCGTAGCGCAGTGCGAGCAGGGAGTGGCCACCCGCATCGAAGAAGCTGTAATCCGCCTCGGCATCGGGCAGCAGTTCCCGCGCCAGCGCGGTCAGGCGCTGCGCCAAGGCGTCGATGGCCGCCTCGTCCACGGCGCCAGCCTCGATGGATGCCGGTGCCGCGACGGGGGCCATTTCGTCGGCAAGGCCGGAACGGCGCAGGCCCTCATCGATCGCATAGGCGTCGATCGGCAGCTCCGGCGAAGCCACGGCCTGCGCGAGCAGGTGCAGGTAGGCCTCGACGAAGGCCTCCGCGCGGGCGCGATCGAAGCGGTCCTCCGCGTACTCCAGGTGCACCTGCGCGAACACGTCGAGGTCGACGCTCAGCGACAGGTCGAACTGGGCGCCGCCGCGGTCGAAATCGAACGCCTCGATGGCATGCGGGCCGAGAGTGAGGGCGTCGAACGGCACGCTGACAAGGTTGAACATCACGTTCGCCAGCGGCATGTCGCCGGCGGTGCGGTCCGCCGCCAGGCGGGCGACCAGCCGTTCGAACGGGGCATCCTGGTCGGCGTAGGCCTCGAGGGCAGCGCCGCGGACGCGCTGGAGCTGCACGTCGAAGCGCGGATTGCCGGCGAGCTCGGTGCGCATCACCACCGTGTTCACGAAGGTGCCCACCAGCCCTTCGACGTCGAGGCGATGGCGGTTGGCGATGGGCGTGGCGACAGCCACATCGCCCTGCCCGCTCACCCGGGCCAGGAGCACCTGGTACGCCGCCAGCAAGGCCATGAACGGCGTCACCCCGCGCTGCCTGCACAAGGCCTTCAAGGCCCCTCGCAACCCGACATCCAGGGCCACGGTCACGCGGCCCCCGTGGCCGCTGGGGGCACCGATGCGGCGGCGATCGACCGGCAGGTCGACCGGCGCGACGCCCTGGAGCCGTCGGGACCAGCGTTCGATCTGGGGCGCCATCGCCGCTTCGCGCTCGGGGGAACGCTGCCAGGCCGCGAAATCGACGTAATCGAGGCGCGCCAAGGGCCGTGCGCGGTAGGCGTCGAGGTCCACATACGCTGACGACAGCTCGCGCAACAGCACGCCGAACGACCACAGGTCGCCGATGGCGTGGTGGATCGCCCACAGGAAGGCGTGCTCGTCGTCGGCGAGCCGAACGAGATGGGCGTGATGCAGCGGGGCCTTCGCGAGGTCGAAGGGCTGGCGGATGCGCGCTTCGAGCCAGGCACGGGCGGCGGCGTCCCGCGCCGCGGGCGCCAGTGCCGAAACATCGTGGAGCGCCATGGGCGTCGCGACAGGGGAGCCGATGCGCTGGCACACGTCGTCGCCGTCAACGGCGAGGTGGCTGCGGAACACCTCGTGGCGGTCGGCCACTGCCGCCAGCGCCGCGGCAAAGCGCGGCACATCGAGCCGACCGCGGATGCGGAACGCGAAGGCCATGTTGTACGCCGTGGTGCCCGGCGTGAGCTCTTGCACCAGCCACATGCGCCGCTGCGAGAACGAGGTCGGGGCCTGCGCCCGCGACGCGATGCGCGGGATGCCGGCGGCCCGCACCGCGGTGGCGCCATCGCGACGTGCGGCCTCGATGCCGGCGGCCATGCCCGCGAGATCGGCCTGCGCCAGCACCCAATCAACCCCCAGTGCCACGCCGAAGCACTCGCCGATCCGCGAGGCAAGCTGGGTGGCGCGCAGCGAGTCGCCACCGAGGGCGATGAAGGCATCGCCCTGCCCCACCCGCTCCACGCGCAGCAGCTCACGCCAGAGCTCGGCGAGCGCCGCTTCCACCCCGGGCCTCGGCAGCGCTTCCGCGACCGGCGTCGACGCGGCGCCCGCATCGGTATGCAGCACGGTGAGCTGGCCGGCGAGATAGGCCTCGCGGCAGGCGCTCCGCCGGATCTTGCCGCTGGAGGTGCGAGGCAGGCTGCCGCTGCGCACGAAGACGACCGCAGCCAGCGGCAGGTCGAAGGCGTCGGCCACCGCATGCCGGACGGCCTGGGCCAGCGGGCCCGGCTCGGAAACCGCCCGCTCAAGCTCCTGCACCAGCACCGCGTTGTCACCGTCTTCTCCGGCGACGGCGAAGGCCGCCCCGTAGCCCGTGCGCATCGCCGAATCGACCGCCTGTGCGCACCACTCGATGTCCTGCGGATGCAGGTTGCGCCCGCGGACGATCAGCAGGTCCTTGAGACGCCCGGTGACGACCAGTTCACCGGCCACGAGGTGCCCGAGGTCGCCAGTGCGCAGGAAGGGCCCCTCGCCCGCGGCATCGAAGGCCTCGAACGTCTCGGCACTGAGCGCGGCGTCCCCCCAGTAGCCGCGGGCCACGCTGTCGCCCGCCACCCAGATCTCGCCTTCGACGCCCTCCGGGCAGCCCCGTCGTGACTGGGGATCGACGATGCGGACACGCATGCCCGGCAACGGCCGTCCACAGGAGACCAGCGCACCACGACCGCTGCCGGCGCCCACCGTCACACCGACGCCCGGCGCCACCGCGGTGATGGCCAACACGGCCTCGGCCATGCCGTAGGCGGGTGATATCGCACCGGCCGACAAGCCGTGCGGCGCGAAGGCCTCGACGAAGGCGGCCATCGTCGGCGCGTGGATGGGTTCCGCGCCGCAGCTCATCGAACGCAGGTGGCGAAGATCGCCCTGCCATCCGGGGTGAGCCGCCAGTGCGCGCACGCAGGCCGCATACGCGAAGTTCGGCGCGCCGCTGTGGGTGATTCCAAGACGAGCGATCGCGTCCAGCCAACGCAGCGGCCGGCGCAGGAAGGCCATCGGCGACATCAGGTGGCCGGTCGCCCCGGCGCACACCGGCAGCAGCACGCCCTGCACCAGCCCGTAGTCGTGGTGGTGGGGCAGCCAGCTCAGGATGCGGCTCTCGGCGTTGATCCCCCCCACCGCGCCGATGGCGCGGCACTGCGCCAGCACGTTGAACGCGTCGATCACGACGCCGCGCGGCGCCCGCGTGGAGCCGGAGGTGTACTGCAGGTACACCGTGGCATCGGGATCGCTGACGGCCGCCCTCGCGGACCTCTCCGCACGCTCCGGATCGACACCGGCCGCTGCCATGGTGATCAGGGGCGTGTCCGGGAGCCCGTCGGTCGCCGCCCAGCGCTCGGCCAACGCGGGGGGGAGCACCACGCCAGCCGCCTGGGCGTCGACGGCGATGGCGCGCAGCCGGGGTGCCGCGTTCTTCAGCCGTGCGGCATCGAGCGAAGGCACGGGAACCGCCACGCGCCCGGCCAGCACGCAACCCCAGAAGGCGACGACGGCCTCCATTCCGGAAGGAAGCAGCAGGAGGATGCGATCCCCGACGGCCGAGGCCTCGGCCAGCCGGTCGGCGAACGCCGCTGCACGGTGCGCCAAGGCACGGCCGGTGAGCACCGAGGCCGGGCGGCCGTCGTCGTCAAGGTCGACGTAGATCGGCGCATCAGGCGCTCCCGCGCATCGCGCGATGAACACGTCTGCGAGCGAACGGAGCCCGGTGGTCGAGGGGGCATTTCGTCCGTGAAACACGGGGTCAAGGGGTCGAGCGGGAGGAACGGCACTGTCTCCTCCGGCCCGACCCGGGGTCAAGAAAAGCGTGACGAGATTCGCAATTTCCTGTCAACGAACGCCGGGGGCCGCGATCTCAACGGCCGAGGATCACGTCCGCGATGACACCACTGGCGATGGCCACCAGCAGCCAGTCGCCGCGGTCGTCGCGACGCCAGTGGTAGCCGCGCGGCGGATGGCGCAAGCCATAGCGGTCGTAATCGACGACGACATAGGTCGGCGCCCAGCCGTAGTCGTGGATGCGATGGCCGCGCGCCCAGCGCGGCGGGGCGTAGTGGCGCGGCGGCGGGCCGTAGCCGTAAGCCGGCACCGGAATGACTTCGCGGTAAACCACCCGGCCGCGATGGTCGCGGCGCCAGTCGCGGCGGTCGTCCCGGCGCTCCCAACGCCGATCCGAATAGCGATCCCAGCGACGGTCGTCGCGGCGACCGTCCCGGTAGCCCTGACGGTAGTCGCGATCGTTCCAGTCTCGGTGCTCGTAGCGGCGTTCATCCCGATAGTCGTGACGGTCGTGGCGCCCGGCATCGGCGGGGGATGCGGCGAGCATCGCGGCGCCCATCAACACCGCAGCGGCCAGTCGGGGGAAGGTGGCGAGGGTCATGCGAGGCCTCCATGGGTGGTGCGTCGAGGGAATGCGCCTTGAGCATCGGCGCCGCCGGCTGAATCGATTCTTGCCGGAACGCTGAACCGTCGCTGGCGTTCAGGCGTCGATGGCGAAGGCGCCGTTCGACCGCGGCCCTGCAGCCCTCGAAGGCCGGGCCTGAACGGGCGTCCGGTATACTTCGCCCGTCCCCGAATGCCCCCTCCCGCCGCCGGCGCCGCCGCGGCCGGGCGCGTCTGAATGGAGTGAGCGATGCAGTACATCTACACGATGAACGGTGTGTCCAAGACCGTTCCGCCCAAGCGCCAGATCATCAAGGACATCTCGCTGTCCTTCTTCCCCGGCGCGAAGATCGGCCTGCTCGGCTTGAACGGTGCCGGCAAGTCCACCGTGCTGCGCATCATGGCCGGCGTCGACACCGATTTCGTCGGCGAAGCGCGCCCGCAGCCCGGCATCAAGGTCGGCTACCTCGAGCAGGAGCCACGCCTCAACCCCGAGCACACCGTGCGACAGGCGGTCGAGGAAGGCCTGGGCGAGATCTTCAACGCCCAGGCGCAGCTCGATGCCGTGTACGCGGCCTACGCCGAGCCGGATGCGGATTTCGACAAGCTCGCCGCCGAACAGGCGCGGCTCGAGGCCATCCTCGCCGCCGGTGACGCGCACCAGGTCGAGCAGCAGCTGGAAGTGGCCGCCGACGCGCTGCGCCTGCCGCCGTGGGACGCCATCGTCGGCAAGCTCTCGGGCGGCGAGAAGCGCCGCGTCGCGCTGTGCCGCCTGCTGCTGCAGAAGCCCGACATGCTGCTGCTCGACGAACCCACCAACCACCTCGACGCCGAATCGGTGGAGTGGCTGGAGCAGTTCCTCGCCCGCTACCCGGGCACCGTCGTGGCCGTCACCCACGACCGCTACTTCCTCGACAACGCCGCCGAGTGGATCCTCGAACTCGACCGCGGCCGCGGCATCCCGTGGAAGGGCAACTACACGCAGTGGCTCGAGCAGAAGGACGAGCGCCTGAAGCAGGAAGAGAACCAGGAGAAGGCCCGCCAGAAGGCCATCCAGAAGGAACTCGAGTGGTCGCGGCAGAACGCCAAGGGCGGCCGCACCAAGGGCAAGGCCCGCCTCGCCCGCCTCGAGGAGCTGCAGTCGGTCGACTACCAGCGCCGCAACGAGACGAACGAGATCTTCATCCCGCCGGGCGAGCGCCTCGGCCAGAACGTCATCGAGTTCAAGAAAGTCTCGAAGAGCTACGGCGACCGCGTGCTCATCGACGACCTGAGCTTCATCATCCCGAACGGCGCGATCGTCGGCATCATCGGCCCCAACGGCGCCGGCAAGTCGACGCTGTTCCGCATGATCACCGGGCAGGAGAAGCCGGACAGCGGCACCATCACGATGGGCTCGACGGTGAAGCTGGCGTACGTGGATCAGTCCCGCGACAAGCTCGAGGGCAACCACAACGTGTTCCAGGAGATCTCGGGCGGCGCCGACATCCTCAACATCAACGGCGTCGAGATCCAGTCGCGCGCCTACATCGGCAGCTTCAACTTCAAGGGCCAGGACCAGCAGAAGATGGTCGGCTCGCTCTCGGGCGGTGAACGCGGCCGCCTGCACCTCGCCAAGACCCTGCTGCAGGGCGGCAACGTGCTGCTGCTCGACGAACCCTCCAACGACCTCGACATCGAAACGCTTCGCGCGCTGGAAGACGCGGTGCTGGAGTTCCCGGGCTGCGCGATGGTCATTTCGCACGACCGCTGGTTCCTCGACCGCATCGCCACGCACATCATCGCTTTCGAAGGCGACTCGCACGTCGAGTTCTTCATGGGCAACTACCGCGAGTACGAAGAAGACAAGAAGCGCCGCCTCGGCGCCGACGGCGCCGCGCCGAAGCGCATCCGCTTCAAGGCGCTGAAGTAAGCCCATGGCCGTCGCGGCGACCGGCTTCAACGCGACGCTGGCGGCCCGCTGGGCCGCCTCGGGCTCCCTGCTCTGCGTCGGCATCGACCCGGAGCCGGGGCGCTACCCGTCGACGCTGGTCGACGATCCGGACCGCGTCTTCACCTTCGGCAAGGCGATTGTTGATGCCACGGCGGAGTACGCCTGCGCGTTCAAGCCGCAGATCGCCCATTTCGCCGCGCAGGGGGCCGAGGAAGCGCTGGAGCGGCTCATCGCCTACGTGCATGCGGCGCACCCCGGCCTGCCGGTGATCCTCGACGCCAAACGCGGCGACATCGGCAGCACGGCGCTGAACTACGCGCGCGAGGCCTTCGACCGCTTCCGCGCTGACGCCGTGACGGCCAACCCCTACCTCGGCAGCGACTCGCTGGCGCCCTACCTCGAGCGCGCCGACAAGGGCGTGGTGGTCCTGTGCCGGACGTCGAACCCCGGAGCGGCCGACCTGCAGGACCTGCCGGTGGCCAACGCCGATGGCTCGACGCGGCCGCTCTACCAGCGCGTCGCCGAGAAGGCCGCGCGCGACTGGAACGCGAACGGCAACCTCTCGCTGGTGGTCGGCGCCACGTGGCCCGAACAGCTCGGTGAAGTGCGCGCGATTGTTGGTCCGTCCATCCCGCTTCTCGTGCCGGGCATCGGCGCGCAGGGCGGTGACGTGGAAGCGGTGCTGAAGCATGGCCTCAACGCCGACCGCACCGGGCTCATCATCAGCAGCTCGCGCGCGATTCTTTATGCGAGCAGCGGCGCGGATTTCGCCGAGGCCGCGGCCCGCGTGGCCCACGAGACGCGCGACCTGATCAACCGCTACCGCTGAACCGACGGACCGCCCGCGAGGGCGGCGCTCCTCGCGGCGCTCAGGCGTCGATCGACGCCCAGAACGACGGGCCCTCGTTGCCAGCCGGGCCGACGTCGCAGTCGCCGCACACCGGCATGGCTTTGCGTCCGGCACGCATGGCGTCGATGAAGGCCGCCCGCGCCTTGCCGGCCAGCATGTCGTTGAAGCTCATTTCGCCGAGGTTGCCCAGCACCGCCGCGCCCGGATGCATGCAGCAGGGCACGATGCTGCCGTCGGCATCGACATAGAGCAGCGTCACCTGCCCGTCCCAGTCGCGGGACTGGAACTCGCTCCAATGCGCCATGAAGAAGCAGGGCCCCTCGGGCGTGCTGATCGACCGTCCGGTCATGTTGCGCTCGGCCCCGGGCAGCCACATCCAGCGCCGGAACTCCGGCGTCCAGCCGCGTGGGACGAGCACCTCGCGCCAGCGCTCGCGATGCTCCGGCACCTCGCTGACGCTTTTGCAGACCAGCTGCATCGACGGGCACAGGCGATCGCGCAGCGCCTTCGTGCGCTCGAGGAACTCGACCAGCTTCGACCACTTCGATGGCGGGCGGAGACGCTCGTAGTCCGCCGGCGTGCCGTCGCCGTCGGCGCTGACGACGAGGCGGGTGACGACGTTCGCCGCCAGCACGCGTTCGAAATCGTCCCAATGCACCTTCTGGGCATTGGTGGAGATCTCGACCTCCTGCACCGTCCAGCGCTGCCTTGGAATCATCGCAACGAGCTCGGACAGCCGCCGGTGCAGCAGGGGCTCGCCGAAGTTGAACAGCCTCAAGGTGTGGATGCGATCGACGTCGATGTTCGCCAGCATCCGCTCGAAGAATGCCGGCTCCACGGGCACGACCTTCGGCTGGATCACCGAGTTGGGGCAGCCGACGCAGCGCAGCTGGCAGCCGTGCACCACGTCGATGTGCGCGACGAACAGGCTCGAGGCTCGGGTGGCGGGGAGCGTCATGGGGCGACGAGTATACGGACGGGCGGCAACCGTCCCGTGTCAGTCGCGCGGGCGCCGCAGCGCGCGCGGCCAGGCCACGAGCAGCAGGCGCGCGGACAGCGCCGCGAACACGATGGGCGCGAGCAGCGTCGCGGCGCCGCGGGCTTCGAACCGCCACCAGTAGCGCCAGAGTCCCCGGTGCTTGTGCCACTCGACGAAGAACGGGCGGGCGCGGCTCGAAACGCCGCGATGGTGGAGCACGGGCACGTCGTTGGCGACCGCGACGTCGAATCCAGCCGCGCGGACGCGCCGGCAGAAATCGAGGTCTTCCACGTGCAGCCGGTAGCCCGCGTCCCAGCCGCCCACCGCCTCGAAGGCGTTCCGCGTCACCAGCATCAGCGCACCGGAACAGGCATCGACGCGCTGCAGGCTCACGCTGGAATCCACGGCCACCGTCAGCGCGTCGCGCGCGCCGCCGCCCCCCAGCATCCGCGCCAGCGACAGGTCGTGCCGGCGGCCCGCCGGATCGCGCTGCCCGTCGGCACCCCGCAGGTCGGCGCCGAGCACGCCAAGGCGTGGCGACGCAGCGGCGTGCTGCAGCAGGCGGGCCAGCGACGACTCGGGCAGCTCGAGGTCCGGGTTCACGAACAACAGCCATGGCGCCGTGCTTCCGGCCGCACCGGCGTTGCAGCCGGCCGCGAAGCCCGGATTCTCGCGCTGTTCCTGCACCTCGATGCGGGCATCGCCCGCCGCAAGCCGGCGGACGCGGGCCAACGTGTCGTCGCTCGATCCGTTATCGACCACGCACAGGCGGGCAAGCCCGGGCTGGGCGAGCAGCGCCGCGAGGCAGCGTTCGATCGTGGACGCGCTCTGGTACGTGACGACCACGGCGTCGACGATCGCGACCGCGCTGCCTTCCGCGGAAACAAGGGCGTCCGACACCTCGTCCCTCAAGGGCCGTCGGGCAGGCCCGCCGCGCGCAGGCGCTCGCGCAGCGCGTGGGCGTAGCGGTCGGTCGCCACCAGGTCACGGACGACCTGCTGGTAGTGGGCGTAGACGCTTTGCTGCGCGTCGGAGAAGCAGGACAGCGCCGGCAAGCCGGCGAGGGATTCCCCGCGCTTGGCGCAGACCGCCACGTGGTACATCGGCAAGGCGCGCATGCCACCGAACACGTCGTCGCCGTCCTGCGTGTACGTCATCGTCGCCCCGGTGCCGCCGTCCAAGCGCCACAGCATCGACTGCGCGACGACGCGCTGGCCATAGAGCCGGTGGCGGACGAAGTGGCGTCCGATCAGGGCCTCGAACTCCTCCCGGTACAGCTCGCGGACGTGGTGCGGATTGCGATAGCCGGTGAGGTCGCTGTAGGTGTGCCGGTCCGGGGTGGAAACCACGAGGAGGCCCTCGGGCTTCAGCACGCGCGCGAAGCTCGCCATCAGCGCGTCGTGGTCGGCCAGGTGCTCCAGCGTCTCGAAACTGACCACCAGGTCGACGCTCGCATCCTCGACGCCCTCGAGGGTGAGCACGTCGCCCTGGCGGAAGCACAGCCGCGGATGCACGTAACGGGCGCTCGCATGGGCCACGGCCTCGGCGGAGAGATCGACCCCGACGACCGACGTGGCGGTGCGGGCCAGGAGCGCGGCGCCATAGCCTTCGCCGCAGGCGGCATCGAGGACGGTCCGGCCGCGCGCCAGCTCCATCGCGAACGCATAGCGGTGCCAGTGCTCGTAGGCCATCTCGCGCGGCAACTCGGGGTGGTAGCGCTCCCCGGTGAAGGCCAGCGGCGGCACGGTGTCGTTCATCGGCACGCGCTCATCGAAACAGGTCCCCCTGCGGACTCCCGGCCGCCAGCATAGCGAGGCCGTCGTCGAGGCGCGCACGCGCGGTGCGCAGGGGATCGTCGAGGATGAACCGGGCGATGCGCTCGTTGTAGCCGGGCCAACGGGCGTTGAGCCGGCGCAGGTTTTCGCCGCCGGGCGCGTGGCCGGTCGCGGCGAACGAGGCGTGCCCGAGATGGACGACGTAGGCGTCGTCGCAAAGGACATGGCGCCAACCGTGCGCTTCGGCACGCAGGCACCAGTCGTTCTCCTCGCCGTAGCCTTTGCCGAAGGTTTCCGCGTCAAATCCTCCGATCGCCTCGAGCGCGGCACGGCGCATGAACATGCAGAAGCCCACGGCCGTCGGCAGGCTGGGGTACGACGGCACGTGGCGCGTGGCGGCAAGCGCCAGGGCCTCGGGGTCGTCGGGCAGGGCGTTCGGCGACACGAAGCAGGGGTAGGACACGATCTCGCCGTTGTTGCTCCATGGCGTCGCGGTGGCGATCCGCGCATCGCTGGCCGCGCAGGCGGCCAAGCGGGCCAGCCAATCGCCCGCCGGCTCGGTGTCGGCGTTGAGCAACACGACATCGGCCTCGCCGGTCTCGGCGAAGGCGGCGTTGCAGTTGCCGGGGAAGCCGAGGTTCGCCGCCCGGCGGACATGGCTGACCTCGAGGCGCGTGCGCCGCCGCCAATCCTCCAGCAGCGCCGGTACGCGCGGGTCGGTCGAGGCATCGTCGGCAACATGCACGCGCACGCCCGCGGGCAAGGTGCGGTCCAGCGCGCCGAGGCAGGCGTCGAGCGCCTCGAGCGCATTGAACACCGGCACCACGACGGTCGGAAGCGCGGCGACGGGGGTCGTTTCGGCGCGTCGGGAGGGCGTCGGGCTCATGGGGTCTCCCAGCGATGTGGCAGGCGGACGAGGCCGAACTCGCGGGACGCCCCGCGCACTCGGAAGCGCGCTTCCATGGGCGGGAACAGGCGCAAGCCCTCGGCGTCCATCGGGAAGGCGCGCACCACGTACTCGCCGGGCAGCAGGGGCAGGCCGGCATAGACGAAGCAAAAGGCGAATCCCGCGGCCGAGGGGGACGCCTCGACGCCGTCCATCGCGCTGTCGACGCCATAGACCGGCGTGCCGTCCGCGCGCAACAGGCCAAGGCTCAGCCGCGGCGGCCGCTCGTCGCGGCTGGCGATGTCGACGTCCACACGAAGGTCCTCACCCATCGCCACATCCACCGCCGCCTCCACGCCATTGAGCGCGAGCCGGAGCACGCGCATCTCGGCGGCGCCATCCCCCGCCGCGGCCGCGCGATCGCCGGATTCCCGCTGCTCCAGCCAGGCCTGGTAGCGCTGCGTCACGTCGAAGGCGTCGCCTTGCGCCTCGATGCGGCCGTCCTTCAGCCAGATCGCGTGCCGGCAAAGCTTCTGCACGTGGTAAGTGCTGTGCGAGACCAGCAGCAGGGTGCCGCCCTCGGCGAGATAACCGTCGATCCAGCGGATGCACTTCTTCTGGAAGCGGTCGTCGCCGACCGCGAGCACCTCGTCGGTGATCAGCAGATCGGGCCGCGTTGCGGCGATCACCGCGAAGCCGAGCCGCACCACCATGCCGCTGCTGTAGTGCTTCACCGGCTCGTCGAAGTAGCGGCCGATCTCGGCGAAGGCCTCGATCTCGGGCAGCTTGGCCGCCAGCGCCTCGCCCGCCAGCCCGTGGATGGCCGCAGCCATGCGCACGTTGTCGCGGCCGCTGTACTCGGGGTGGAAGCCGGCGCCCAGCTCCAGCAGCGCACCGATGCGCGCCTCGCCCACCACGCGGCCGGTGCTCGGCGTCAGCGTGCCGGTGATCAGCTTCAGCAGCGTCGACTTGCCGGCGCCGTTCTCGCCGACGATGCCGAGCGACTCGCCGCGATGGATCGTGAGGTCGATGCCCGACAGCACCTCGATCTCGCGCCGGGGCGCGCGGCCCAGCAGGAGGCGCCCCAGCGCGCTCAAACGATCGCCGCGGGCGCCGACGACGGGATAGCGCTTCGACAGCCCCTCGACGCGCACGAGCGGCGCGTCGCGCATCACGGGCGACGTCGAGCCCACGGCGCTCACAGGAAGTCCTCGATGTGGCGGCCAGCGCGCCGCTGCACGCCGAGCGAGAGTCCTAGCAACGCGACAGCCACGAGCGCCGACACGCCCAAGGCCGCCCACGGCAGCGCGCCTTCGCCGGAGAGGCCGTGGCGGATCGCCTCCAGCGGCGCGACCAGCGGATTCCAACCCAAGGTCTCGGCGGTCGGGGCCGGCAGCTGCGTGCGCTCGTAGAGCACCGGTGCGAGGAAGAACCCGAGGCCGGTGAGCTGCCCGACCAGCGCCGCGAGGTCGCGCACGAACACCTGCAGGAGGGCGACGATGCGCGCCAACGCCAGCGCCGTCACGGCGAGCACCGCGACGCCGCACAGCGCCGCCAGCGCGCCGACCGCATCGAAGCGCAGGCCGAAAGCCACCAGCACGCCCAGCACCAGCAGCAGTCCCGCGCCATCGACGATCACGCTGCCGAGCACGCGGGCATGGACGTAGAGCGACGGCGGCAGCGGCACGCGGGCGATGAGCCCGGCGTTGTCGAGGTAGGCCGTCACACCGCGGTTCACCGCGTTGGCGAACAGCAGCCACGGGAACAGGCCGAGGGCGAGGAACATCGGATAAGGCAAGGCGCCCGACGACGCGCGCGCGGGCAGCAGGGTGCCGAACACGAAGGCCAGCACAGCCAGCTGCGCCAGAGGCAGCAGGCCGAGCCAGGCGACGCCCAACACGCTGCCCTGGTAGCGCTCGCGCCACTCGCGGGCGAGCAGTTCGCGCAGCACCGGGCCCGAAGCGAGCCGCATCGGCGATCAGCCGCCCGGCGGCGGTTCGGCAGCGGGCGGCGGCGTGAGGTCCGGCGGCGGCGGCGGAAGCGGCGCAGCGATCGGCGCCGCGCGCAGCGGCGCCATGCCCTGGAAGCGCTCAAGGTAATCGTCGGTCAGCGTGCGGGTGGCCTGCGCACTGCGGACGACCCGGGGCGTGATCAGCAGGATCACCTCACTGCGCGACTGCGAGCGGCCCTGCGTTCCGAACAAGCCGCCGACGACCGGCAGCTTGGCGAGGCCCGGTACGCCTGAGCTCGAATCACCGTCGGACTGGCGGATCAGGCCCGCCAGCATCACCGTTTCACCATCGCGAACCATCGCTTCGGTCGTCACGGTGCTCTGGTTGACGTTGGGATTACCGCCGGCACCCGGATCGTCCGAAGGCGAACTGATCTCCTGTTCGATCTCAAGAAAGACCATGCCGTCGCCGCCGATGCGCGGCCTCACCTTCAGTTTCGTGCCGGTGCTGAGGTACTGCACGCTGCTGATGGTGTTGTTGCCCGGGGTGGTCCCCGTGCCGGGGTTGAAGCTAGTGCTCGCCACGGCGAGGCTCTGGCCTACATTCAGCGAGGCTTCGGCGTTGTTGCGCACGAACAGCGAAGGCGTCGACAGCACGCGGACGTCCGACTCGCGCTCCAGCAGGTTGACTACAGCCACCGCGTCGCTCGAGGTGAAGGTCGCACCGACCGATGACGTGCCGTCCGTCCCCTGCGCGATCGACCCACCGACCAGCCCGAGGCTGCTGCGGCCCGGACGCAGCGAGCCGGCGAGGCTGGCGGGAATCGCATTCTCGAAATACCAGTTCACGCCGTAGCTGAGGTTGCCCTGCAGCGTCACCTCAAGCACCTGCGCCTCGATGTGCACCTGCGCCGGCATCACGTCGAGGCGCTCGATGGCGCGGCGGATCGATTCCCACTGCGCCGGGCTGGCGCGCACCATCAGCGCGTTGCTCTCCTCGATGGCGCTGATGCCGATGCCCGACTCGCCGCTACCGCCGCTGATCGCGGCGCCAGCGCCGCTGGGTGGCGCCGGCTGCGAGATCTGCCCCGCCTCGCGCGACACGGCCCCCAGCTCTACCGGGGTCAGGCCCGGCGAGATCGACGCCGAACCCGAACCGCCGCTGCTGCTCACGCTGGCATCGAACACCGTGCCCAGCTGCGAAGCGAGGTCGCCCGCCTTCATGTACTTCACTTCGTAGACGAACAGCCGCGCGCCCTCGCCGGCCATGTCGAGCTTCTCGATCCACTCGCGCGCGCTCTGCAGGTACTGGCGCTGCGGCGTGATGACGATGATCGAATTGCTGCCTTCCACCGGCAGGAAGCGGAACATGCCGGCCAGCGGCGTGCCGCTTTCCGCGCCGAACACGCGCTCCAGCGCGGTGACGATCTTCTCCGGCTCGGCGCTCTGGATCGGGAACACGCCGACCGACATGCCCTTCAGCCAATCGACGTCGAAGATGCGCACGGTGCGCAGGTAGTTCTCGAGCTCGCTGCGACTGCCGGAAAGCACGATCAGGTTGCGCGCAGCGTCGGTCTGCACGACGGCGCCCTGGCGCACGTAGGGCTTCAGCAGCTTCTCCATCTCGACGGCCGAGACGTACTGCAGGGGCACGGCGCGCAGTTCGAAGCCACGCGCGTCCGCGGTCCCGCCGGTGCGCGGCGAGAGGTTGCCGGCCACGGCCTGGTCGGCCGGCAGGATGGCGTAGCGGCCGTTGCTCCAGACCAGACGGGCGTTGTTCCAGCCCAACACCATCTCGAGCAGCGACAGCGCCTGCGCCGGGCTCACCGGGCGCGGCGTGGCCAGCGTCACCGTGCCCTGCACGGTCGGCGCGATCACGTAGTTCTGCTGCAGCAGGTCGCCCAGCACCGCCTTCACCACCGCGTGCAGCGATTCGCCTTCGAAGTTGAAGGTCGCCTCGCCGCCTTCCGGCAGCTGCGGCGGCGCCTGCGCGGCCAGCGACTCGTTGATGACGATGCCGCTGCCCGGCGTCATGTCGGGCTCGCCGGCGGAGGACGGGCCGCCGATCGCCTCGCTATCGGCGTTGCGCGCGATGGTGGGCATCGTCGCTGTGTCGGGGTTGCGCGCGATGTCGGGCACCGGGGTGCTGGCGCAGCCGGCCAGGACCGTCATCACGGCGACGGCGAGCAGGAGGCGCGGGGAGGTCATGTCGGTCATTGCTCGGCCACGGGGGCGTTGTTGTTCTTGGCCTGCTGTTCGGCCAACTGGGCACGGCGCGCGTCGATGCGGGCGCGGATGGCGTCGATCTGCGCCTGGTCGGCCGCACTGCGCTCCGATTCGGCATTCGCCTGCGAGGCCTGCTGCACGAGGCTGGGCGGGTTCTGCGGCACGGCGCCGGCCTCGGGCTTCGGCGGCTCGGCGCTGGCGGAGATCGGGGTCGGCGGCTGGCCGTTCTGGCCATCGAAGACGCGCAGATCGAGCACGCGCTGGCCCTCGGGGCCCTCGAGCACCGCGCGGCGCGGCTCCAGGGTGGCGAGGCGCCACGCGGTGCCGGGAATGGTGTCGCCGAGGCGAACGCGCGTGCCCGGCGGACGGTTCGGCTCGTTGAAGATGGCCATGCGCAGGCCATCCGTCAGCAGCACCGAGGTGAGCACGCCATCGAACGGGGCCTGCTGCTCGTTGCTGACCACGGCCACCGGGGCGGGGCGACGATCGGGATTGAACAGCGGGCGATCGCCAACGGCGAGGTAGTCCGTGGCGGCGCCGAGGCGCTGGGCACTCTCGCTGAGGCGCAGCTCGGGGATCGGCGGGCCGAGCGCCGGGTCGCCGGGGTGCGGCCCGACGCGCCCGCCGAGGCCGGCGACGGCGAGCAGCAGCAGGCCCAGGCACCACGTCGCGACGGCCCCGGAGAGCCAGGTGGCAGGACGCAGCGCGTCAAACATTCGGATCGCCCTCCGGCGTCGGCGCCGTGGGGCGCAGGTAGCCGTACAGGTCGAACACCGCGTCCACGCGGCTGTCGGTGGCCGCCTGCCCGGCGCCGAAGTACGCCGCCATGCTGTTGAAGGCGAGGTTGTCGATGAACAGCTGGGGGCTGCCACTTTCGAGCCCATGGAGCAGCGCGCCGAGCATCGCGGCGTCGCAGCGCAGGCGGACCTGCACGGTCACGCGCGGGTACGGCTCGCTGCCCTGCGCTTCGATCGGCGTGCGCGAGACCACCTCGCAGGCCAGCGGATTGGGCGCCACGCGGCGCACCTCGGCTTCCAGCCGCTGCACCAGCGCGGCGGTGGCGAGGTCCTTGTTCGGCTCGGCGAGGAAACCAGGATTCGCCGCCTCGGCGGCGCGAACGTCGTCAAGGCGTGCCTTGAGCTGCGGGATCTGTTCGCCCTCCATGCGCAGGCCGAGCTCCTCGTCGCGCACCTCGGCGATCTGGTCGCCCAGCGCCAGCATCGGCGCCGTCCACCACCAGTGCACGAGCAGGCCATAGCCCAGCACCGTGCCGATGCCGAGCCACAGCAGCGGGCGGAAGCGCTCAAGGCGTTGGCGCATCGCGGCCTCCCGGCACGAGTTCGGCGACGACGGTGAAGCCGTCGCGGCCGGTACTGCGGTCCTGCTGCACGGCGCCGGCCAGCGCCGGGCCCTTCAGGTAGGGCGAGCCCTGCAGCGTGGCGACGATGCTGCCGGCCGAGCGCGCGGCGCCGCTGAGGGTCACCCGGTTCTGCTCGACCGAAAAACGCTGCAGGTAAACGTCGTCCGGCAAGCGGCGCGTCAGGTCGTCCAGCACCTCGAGCATGGTCGGACGCTTCTGCCGCTGCTCGGCTAGGAAGTTCGCGGCGCTCGCCGCCGCGTCGAGCTGGAGGCGAAGGGCGCGCGCCTCGCGGGCGGTGTCGAATGCCGCATCGCGCTGGGCCTCGAGGGCGGCCAAGGCGCGCTCGCGGTTGCCCAGCGTGATGAACCCGGTCGCCAGCAGGGCGGCCGCGGCGACAGCAAGCACGACGAAGCGCACCCGCGCGTCGCGGTCGGTGCGCTGCAGGCGCTGGGCGAACGGGAGGAGGTTGCGACGGCGACCGGCGCGATGCGCGGCGTCATCGATGTCCACGCCGGAGAGGCGCGACGCCAGCGGGCCGAGCGCGGCCAGCGCGGCATCCAGCGAAACCTTCGGCACCACCACCAGCTCGGCACGCAGCTGCCCTTCGGCGGGGTGACGCGACACCACCTGCGCGGCATGCACCACCTGGTCGGCGCTGAAGGGCGTCTGGCGGTCGATCTCGTGGCGCAGCACGCCCTCGAGCTGCGGCTCGGCGGCCAGCGGCAGCGACAGCGTGCGGACGAGCGCCTGCGAGGCCGGAAGCGCGAGCCACAGCTCGCCGTCGACGCCACGGCGATCGAGGCTGGCGGCGATCAGTGCCGCGCCTTCTCCGTCCGCCAGCGGCACCGGCGGCAAGGCCACCCGCTCGCGGCCGGCTTCTTCCGTGGGGTGCAGGGCGTCGCCTTCCCAACGCAGCCACAGCCGGCGCACCGGCGGAAACCACAGCCGGGAGAGCGAAGGCGGGAGCAGGTCGAGCAGGTCGTCCCACCAGCGCGACAGCGCGCCCGGCACGGGGCTGGCCGCCCAGCGCAGGCGCAGGGTGTCCCACGGGAGATTGGCAGCGGGGGGTGTGGCCATCAGTCCTGTTGTCCGTAGCGCCAGACCAGCGGCGTGTAGACCTGACCGAGAAAGCCCCCGGCGCCGACCCGGACGGTGGCTTCGAGTTCG
>JAIXTZ010000324.1 GCA_027483745.1 Lysobacteraceae bacterium | reverse complement strand
GGCCGACGCGTCGCACCCGCTTAACCATCGGCAACGCGTCCGGGACCAAGATGCACCCCGGGGCGCGGGGGTGTATCATCCGCCGCCCATCTTTCCATCCGAATCAAGGGATATAAGACGAAATGAGCAGCTACCTCTTCACCTCGGAGTCGGTGTCGGAAGGCCATCCGGACAAGATCGCCGACCAGATCTCCGATGCCGTGCTCGACGCGATCATCGCGCAGGACCCGCGCGCCCGCGTCGCCTGCGAAACGATGGTGAAGACCGGTGCGGCCATCGTCGCCGGCGAAGTCACCACCTCGGCGTGGGTCGACATCGAAGCGCTCGCGCGCAACGTCATCAACGGCATCGGCTACAACAATTCCGAAGTCGGCTTCGACGGCCACACCTGCGCGATCATCAACATGCTCGGCAAGCAGTCGCCGGACATCAACCAGGGCGTCGACCGCAAGAAGCCGGAAGAACAGGGCGCGGGCGACCAGGGCCTGATGTTCGGCTACGCCTGCGACGAAGCCCCGGAGTTCATGCCGGCGCCGATCTACTACTCGCACCGCCTGGTCGAGCAGCAGGCCAAGGTCCGCAAGAGCGGCAAGCTGAAGTGGCTGCGTCCGGACGCGAAGTCGCAGGTCACCCTGCGCTACGACGGCAACACCATCCTCGGCCTCGACGCCGTGGTGCTGTCGACGCAGCACGACGAGGGCGTGAAGCAGAAGGACATCATCGAAGGCGTCATCGAGCACATCTTCAAGCCGGTGCTGCCGAAGGAGTGGCTGGCCAAGCTGCCGAAGTCGAAGATGCACATCAACCCGACCGGCAAGTTCGTCATCGGCGGCCCGGTGGGCGACTGCGGCCTGACCGGCCGCAAGATCATCGTCGACTCGTACGGCGGCATGGCCCGCCACGGCGGCGGCGCCTTCTCGGGCAAGGACCCGTCGAAGGTCGACCGCTCGGCCGCCTACGCCGCGCGCTACGTCGCCAAGAACATCGTCGCTGCTGGCCTCGCCCGCAAGTGCGAGGTGCAGGTCTCGTACGCCATCGGCGTGGCCGAGCCGACCTCGATCTCGGTGACCACCTTCGGCACCGGCGTGGTCGATGACGCGGTCATCGAGAAGCTGATCCGTTCGAACTTCGACCTGCGCCCGTACGGCATCACCAAGATGCTGGACCTCGAGCACCCGATCTACCAGGCGACCGCCAGCTACGGCCACTTCGGCCGCAAGCCGAAGGAGATCACCTACACGGGCGCCGACGGCAAGAAGAAGACCGCCACCGCCTTCTCGTGGGAGAAGACCGACCGCGCCGAAGCCCTCAAGGCCGCCGCCGGCCTCGGCAAGGCGAAGTCGAAGAAGAAGTAAGGCCGGCGCGGCAAACGCCGCCCTGCCCCGCAGCACCCGACGGCCCGCGCAAGCGGGCCGTCGGCTATTCGGCCGCCGCCCTCGCCAAGCCCGAAACGACCCCCAACGACGCTTCACCCGCCACCTGAGGCACACCGGCAAACACCTCGCTCGCCAATGCACGTAGCAGCGGCGAACGCGACATGCCGCCAGTCAGCACGACGGCATCGGGTGCGCCGCGCTCGTCGCGGATCTGTTCCAACAGCGCGCGCATGCGACGCAGCGGCGCCTCGGCGGCTTCGGCCAACTGCTCGCGGGTGGCCTCCACGCCCAAACCCGCCTCGATCCAATCCAGGGCGAAGTCCGCCGCGCCGGCGTCACTCAGGCGCACCTTCAAGCCCTCGATGTCGCGATGCAGGCGCGTGGGCGCGCCCTCGGCCTGCAGGCCCATCAATCGCGAGCGAAAGGGCTCGGGCGCTTCGTCGTAATCGTGCTTGCGGAAACTGCGCTGGCGCGGCAAGTCCTGCACCATCGCGGCCTCGACGAAATGATGGTTCGGAACGCGGCTCACACCCCGGCCGAACAGCGGCATGGCGCGATCCAAGCTCAGGGCCAGATCGAAATCGGTGCCGCCCAAGCCCACGCCCCAGCTGCCGAGGATTCGGGGCGCTTCCGCGCCGCCCAATTCGCCCCAAGCGATATCCGTCGTGCCACCACCGATGTCGAACACCAAGGCGGTGTGCCGCTGCGCGCTCGCCGCGTGGTGCTGAAGCGCCGCAGCCACGGGTTCTTCCAGAAACTCAACCGATTCGAAACCGGCCACCGCCGCCGCCTCCCGCAGCAGGGCGAGGGCCTGCACTTCGCCGGCCTCGCCCATCGAGCTGCGGAAGTGCACCGGCCGGCCCAACACCGCTTGGCGCACCTCGCTGCCGAACTGTTCGCTCGCTTGCTCGCGGATATGCCCAAGAATACGGGCGCAGATGGCGGCGATGGTGTCCTTCGCCCTCGGATGCAGCTGGTAGCCCAGCATGGACTTCGGCGACTCGACCAAGTGGCCGTCGCCTTCCAGCAGATAGGCCTCGATCGCCTCGTCGCCGAACAGCGCCTCGGCCACTTGGCTCGCCGTGGCCACCGAGCCGTCGCGATGTCGCCGCACGCTGTCGCCATCGGGCATCTGCTCGGGAAAGTACACGGCCGTGCGGAACTGCTGCGCATCGCCGAAGCGCACAGGCCGGAGCTTGCCTTCAATGCATGCCGCCGCAGCGGAATAGCTGGTGCCGAAATCAATGCCGATCCGCATCCG
>JAIXTZ010000242.1 GCA_027483745.1 Lysobacteraceae bacterium | reverse complement strand
CGCGGCACGCCGGTGTTGGGCCTCGACGTGTGGGAACACGCCTACTACCTGAAGTACCGCAACGTCCGCGGCGACTACATCGCGGCCTGGTGGGACGTGGTGAACTGGAACGAAGTGAATCGGCGCTACGCGGCCGCGCGCGCCACCACGGCGCCCTGAGCCGCGGGCGAGGCCCTCAGCGCCAGAACGGGATGCGCCACGGGAGGTCGTCGTCGCCCGTGGCGTTGTCGTCGAGCTTCCGCTGCGATTCGGGCTGGTCGATCTCCAGCAGGAAGGGCCCGGTGCGCAGGGCCCTCACGTCGATCATCACCTGGAAGCCGCGACGGTCGTGGCGTGCATCTTCGCTCCACCACCACCGAGCGTCGACGGGGCGTCCGTCCAGTCGGATGGGCTGCATCGCCGCCACGCAATCCAGCACGGCGCGGCTGGCGGCGAAGTCGGACCGCCAATTGCCGGGCTCGTTGGGCACGCAGCGGGCGAGCGCAGCGTCGTGCCACTCCGGCACGTAGGGAATGTGGAGCTCGGCGTAGGGGCCGGTGATCACGTCGCTGGGCAGGTTGGGTGCGCTGTAGGCTTCGCCCGCGCGTTGGCGGTCGACGTAATGCGTGGCACGGAGCGTCGCCGCATTGCCGACGCGCAGGGAAGGGAAATCCCCGTCCAGCAGCCCGCTGATGCCCTGGTAGTGCAGGAAGGGCGCGAGCAGCGCCACCGAGACCACGGCTGAGACGAGGAGTCCAACGGCCACTTGGGCGCGCCAGCCGCGTTTCGCCCCGGCCACGCGGTACGTGGCCATCGTCGTTCCCAGGTTCGCGTCCGCCGTGTAGCCCGCCGCCGCGTAGATCCGGATGACCCGGGTGACCCAAGGGCGGGGCGTGCGACCGTGCTTACCGGCGCGGTTGTCGGCGAGGGTCGCCACCATCATGGGCACCAGCCACAGCGCCAACAGTCCGAAGCACACGGCGGCCACGTGGTCGGGGATGCGCAAGGCGGTCGTGATCGCGTAGGCGAGCACGAACAACCCGCCGACGGTGAGCGTGAGGCCTGCCATCGTCTTGGCGATGCCAATGGCGGCACCGAAGACGAGCGTCGCCGTATCGTCGAGTGCAGCGATCCGTCGAGGTAGAGCGTCCAGCGCTTCGCCCAACAGCGCCCGCTGTGCCGGGCCGAGATTCTCGTTGTCGCGCAAGCGCCCCTCGGGGTCGACGGAACGCAGGCCCACGAGCGAAACCCACACCGCACGAAGGATCAGGTGCGCGAGGAAACCGAGCGCCAGGCCGAGCACGCCGCCTTGCACGTACAGTCCCACGGGACTGATGAGGCCCTTGAGGTCGTTCGGTAGGCGTTCGATCAGCCAGAACACCGCGACGTTGAGTTCGGCATAGGCTTGGAACAGCGCGAACACGGTGGCGCCGGAGAGCAGGATCTCCATTTCCCACGTCGGGGTGGTGCGCTTGGGCAGCGTATCGCCGGTGTCGCTGACGGTGGGCGTGGGGGTCTGGGTCATGGGCCGGCGGTTCCGAGGTCGTCGAAACGCTGCCACGTCGCGATGATCCCGGCAATCACGCCCGCGACGCCGTCAGTCGATCGGCAGGCGGCGCGCATCGCTCGCCGGCCACGGGTACTCCATGTGCGCCGCGGTGGCGCGCGCAAGATCCGCTCCGAAATCGGCTTCGACGAGCTTCAGCGCGAGGTCGATGCCGGCACTGATGCCGGCGGAGGTCGCGACGCGGCCATCGATCACCCAATGACGGTCGCGTTGAACGAGGACGGACGGCCAGTCGCGGGCCATCCAGTCGAGGCTCTTCCAGTGCGTGGTGGCGGGCACGCCGTCGAGCTGGCCGGCTTCGGCGAGCAGCAGGCTGCCGGTACACACCGAAACGAGGCGCCGCGGCCGCGGCGCCGCATCGCGAAGCCAGGCGAGGAAGGCGGCGTCCTGCAGCAGTGGACGCACGCCATAGCCGCCGGGCACCACGAGGGTGTCGAGCGAGGCCGCATCGAGTTCGGCGATCGTGCAATCGGGCTGCACCTTGAGGCCACCGCGGCACTGCACGAGGCCGGGGCGGACCTCGGCCACGAGCACCTCGTAGGGCGACGCCGACTCGCGGCGCGTGGCTTCGTCCAGGCGCAGCGCCGAGAACACCTCGAAGGGCCCGGCGACGTCGAGCACCTCGACCTCGTCGAACACCACGATGGCGACGCGGCGTCGTTCCATGCGACTCAGCCCTTGTTCGCCGCGATGAAGCGGTCGAGCTTGGCCTCCAGCACCGAGAGCGGCAGCGAGCCGTCCTCCAGCACTTCGGCGTGGAAGGCCTTGATGTCGAAGCGGTCGCCCAGCGCTTCTTCCGCACGGGCACGCAGCTCGAGGATCTTCAGCTCGCCGATCTTGTAGGCCAGCGCCTGGCCCGGGATGGCGATGTAGCGCTCGGCTTCGGAAACGGCTTCGGTGTCGGTCGTCGCCGAGTTGGCCTTCATGTAGGCGATGACCTGCTCGCGGGTCCAGCCCTTGCTGTGCAGGCCGGTGTCGACGACGAGGCGGATGGCGCGCCAGATCTCGGCCTGCAAGCGGCCGAAGTACTGCTGCGGCGTGTCGTAGGCGCCGAGCTCCTTGCCGAGCGACTCGGCGTACAGGCCCCAACCTTCGGCGAAGGCCGTTTCGCCACCGAAGCGGCGGAACATCGGCAGGTCGGTGAGCTCCTGCTGCAGCGCGATCTGGAAGTGG
>JAIXTZ010000330.1 GCA_027483745.1 Lysobacteraceae bacterium | reverse complement strand
TACGTCGATTTCGACGGCGACGGCCGCAGCGGCTACAACTTCGTGGTGACGATGGCCGGCGACATCGGCGACACCACCATCGCCAACGAGAACCAGTTCAACGACGACTGGGACGGCGACTGGCAACGGGCGACGAGCGAGGACGCCGAAGGTTGGTCGGCCGAAGTGCTGATCCCGTGGCACGTCGCACCGATGGCGCAGGCCCGGGACGGCCAACGCACGATCGGGCTCTCGCTGGACCGCGTGATCGGCCACAGCAACGCCCGCTACGGTTGGCCGACGGTCAGTTGGAACGAGCCGCGCTTCCTCTCGGTGTTCGAGAAGATCGACGTGGTCGCCTTCGAGCAGTCGCTGCTTGCGATCACCCCTTACGTCTCCGGTCTGCAGGACCAGGTGGACGGGCGCTTCCGCAGCGCTGCCGGCGCCGACCTGTTCTGGAAGCCGAACGGGCGATTCCAGCTCTCCGCCACGTTGAACCCTGATTTCGGCCAGGTCGAGAGCGACGAGCTGGTGGTGAACTTCGGCGCGACCGAGGTGTTCTTCAACGACAAGCGGCCGTTCTTCACCGAGAACCAGGCCTATTTCGACGTCGGCTTCGGCGGCCTGAACAATTCGAACCGCCTGCTTTACACCCGCCGCGTCGGCGCCGGGGCCGACGACGGCCGCGGCGCGGGCGATGTCACCGGTGCGGTGAAGCTCAACGGCAGCGCCGGGCGCATCGGCTACGGCCTGTTCGCGGCGACCGAGGACGGGCCGGCAGGTCGGGATTTCGTCGCCGCGCGGGCCAGTACGGCCGGCGAGGGCTGGACCAGCGGCGCGATGCTGACCGAAGTCAAACGGCCCTTCCTCGATCGCGTGGCGCGCGTCGCCTCGTTCGACCAGGTCTGGACGCCGCACGACGGCCTGACCGTGCGCGGCGGACTCGCGGCGTCCGACATCGACGATCCCACCCGCGGCGGCCGCGACAGCGGCGGCCAGCTCCGCATCGACCACGAGCTCGGGCAGGGCTGGCGCCAGCAGTTGTTCGCCCTGCACCTCGGCAAGAACCTGCAGCTCAACGATTTCGGCTTCCTCGAGCGCAACAACTTCAACTACGCGCGCTACGAGGTCGCCAAGCGCGACGCGGACCTTCCGGAGACCAGCCGTTTCGCCTCGCACCAGACGCGCTACGCCGCCTCCAGCCGCTACAACGACCGCGGCCTGCGCCTCTTCAACACCGTGGCCATCAACCGGTACAGCGAATACCGCGACGGCGGCAACCGGCTCTGGGACGTGTTCGTGACCGGCCCGTACAACGACGACCTGGTGCTGCGCGGCAACGGCCACGTGCGATTGCCGGCGCGCATCGGCCTCTACGCTGAACGCTACTGGGCGCGCGCGCCCAAAGGGCGCTTCGAATACTACGGCGAGGTGCGCAGTGCGAACGAAGGCTTCGACGGCCGCGGCACCGCCCTCGTGGACCTGTTCGGCGAGACGACCTACCACGCGAACGACCGCCTGCGCTTTACCGCGAGCCTGCAGCTGATCGACGACCCGGATTGGTTGATCTGGCGGGGGGGCGATGCGCTCGGCCAGTTCGCCGGCCGACAGGTCTTCCTCTCCGCCGGCACCACCTGGCAGATCGACGCGAAGCAGGAGCTGCGCCTTCGCCTCGAGGCCATCGGCCTCGACGCCGAGGCCCGCGCACTCTGGCGCGTGGCACCGAGCGGCGTGGCACGCCGCACGGCCGAGCCGCTCGACGATTTCGCGCTGCGAAACCTCGGGTTCCAGGTGCGCTACCGCTACCAGATCGCGCCGCTTTCCGACCTGTACATCGCCTACGTCCGCGGCGGTTCGCTGTTCCAGGAGTCGCGTGACGGTTTCGGCCTCGGCGAGGAGTTCGGCAATGCCTTCGACCTTCGCGATTCGGAACAGCTGCTGGTCAAACTGAGCTACCGTTTCACGATCTGAAGCGGTTCCAGCGCGGGCCGTGCCGCCTCGGCGGCACCAGCCACCACAGCGCCAGCGACAGCGCGGCCCAGCCGAGATAGATCGGGATCAGGACCGCCAGCGACACGTCGACATAGAGCGCTTCGGCCAGCAGCGTTTCGATGAAGCTCGCTCCGCTGCCGTGCTGGCCGGCAGCGCGCCGCAGCTCGGCCTCCCAGACGGTGAGGAAGCACAGGTCGCCGAGCGCCGCCTGCAGGGCGACCACCGCCATGCCGCCGAGGTGCAGCAGGCGCAGGCCGCGATGCCGTACCCAGCGCCAATCGCGCCACGCGCCGGCGAGGATCGCCGGCGGCATCACGATGTTGAAGGCGACGATGGCGAGGTGCAGCGCGAGGATCGCGTCGGCCAGCGCGAGCGCCATGATCGGGCTGAACGCGTCGCCCATCGCCCGTGCCGCTGCCGGTCAGGGCAGGGTGACGGTCGCGCGGTCGACGGCTTTCTCCGGCATCGGCACCACGCGGCCGGCCGCGACCACGAGGCGGATGCGGTCGCGCTGCAGGGCGGCGAGGTCGGCGAGCGGGTCACCTTCCACCACCACCACGTCGCCCGAGAAGCCCGGAGCCAGCTGGCCGATGTCGTTCTCAAGGCCGAGGAGCTGCGCCGCCGTGCGGGTGGCCGAGACGACCACCTCCTGCGGGCTCATGCCGCCGTACTGCTGCATCAGGGGCATTTCCTCGGCGTTGCGGCCGTGCTCGGAGACGCCGGAATCAGTGCCATAGGCGATGGGCAGGCCGGCCTGGCGCGCGGCGGCGATGTTCTTGCCGGTGGCGTCGAGGCGCACGCGGATCTTCGCGGCGACGACGGCCGTGTAGAGGCCCTTCGGCAGGTTCTCGCGGTAGGCGATCGTCGGCGACAGCGTCGGCACCAGGTACGTGCCGCTGGCCTTCATCGCGCGGATGCCGGCCTCGTCGACGTAGGTGCCGTGTTCGATCGAATCGACGCCGGCGCGCGCTGCGGCGGCCACGCCCTCGGCGCCGTGTGCGTGCGAGGCCACCTTGAGGCCCAGCTGGTGCGCGGTATCGACGATCGCCTTCATCTCGGCGTCGGTGAAGTGCTGGCCGAGCCCGCGGTTCTGCTGAGAGAGCACGCCGCCCGTGGCCGCAAACTTGATGACGTCGGCGCCGGCGCGCGAGAGCGTGCGCACCACTTCCGCACACTGCTCCGCACCCGTGCAGGTGTTGCCGCCGTCCATCGCCCGCGTGACTTCCGGGCGGAAGCCGGTGAGGTCGCCGTGGCCGCCGATGATCGAGACCATCCGCCCGGCGGAAAGGACGCGCGGGCCGGGAACGTCGCCCTCGCGGATGGCGTCGCGCAGCGCGTAGCCGGCGTTGCCCGGCGCGCCGAGGTCGCGCACCGTGGTGAAGCCGGCCTGCGCCGTGCGCAGCGCATTGCGCACGCCCATGATCGCCGCGCGTTCGTCGGTTTCGACGACGGCTTGCCAGAACGGTTCGGCCGGATTGCCGGTGAGGTGCACATGGCTGTCGATCAGGCCCGGCAGCACGGTGTGCGTTGTGCCCCGGAAGCGGAACTCACTGACTCTGCCCTGGCCTTCGGCCGTCGCGACGTCGGCATCGGCGCCCGGGAGCACCGCCTCGATCCGGCCGCCGCGGATCACCAGCGTGGCCGGGGCCACGCGGCCGGTGGCCGGGTCGGCGAGCACGCGCTCGGCGCGGACGATGACGACGTCCGGTGCGGGGGCGGGCGTGTCCTGCGCGATCGCGACAGCGGGCAGCAGGCAGGCGAGGCTCAGCAGTGATCGACGGAAGCGGCGCATGGGAACCTGGGCAGAGTCGGGACGAGGCAGGAGCATAGCCCCGGGTTGCCGCCAAGGCGCGTTCGCCGGGCGTAGACTCCGACGCCTTTCCCCCGTCCGAGCAGTGCCGCCATGGCGACGCCGTCCCGCGCCCTCTTCCTGCACGGTGCCGGTGCCTGGGGCGGCCAGTGGGCGATCTGGCGTCGCGTGTTCGAGGCCGAAGGCTGGCAGGTCGACACGCCGGACTTCGCCCCTGCGGCGGACGGCATCGCCGCGACGCGCTTCGACGACTACGTCGGACAGGCCGCGCAGTGGCTGGCGGCGCCGGTCGATCTCTTCGTCGGCGCGAGCCTCGGCGGGCTCGTCGCGACCGCTGCGACGGTGCGCATGGCGCCGGCGAATCGACCGCGGTTCCTTGTTCTGGTGAACCCGCTGCCACCGGCGCCTTGGGTCGCGGCGGTCCCGCCGTTCATCGCCTCGGGCGACGTCGTGCCCTGGCGCTCGCAGGGCCGCTTCGCCAGCACGCGGCGCGCGTTGCCGGAGGCGGGCTTCGCCGATCAGCAGCTGGCGTTCCGGCATTGGCGCGACGAAAGCGCGGCGGTGCTGCGCGAGGCGCACGCCGGTGTCCTGCTGCCCGACACCGGGCTTCCCACGCTCGTGATCGCCAGCGACGCTGACGAAGCCATTCCGCCGGCGGTATCGGCCGCTTACGCGAACGCCATCGGCGCCAGCCTGTGCCGCGTGCCCGGAGGGCATGTCGCGCCGGTGATGGGGGCCTGCGCGGCGCGGTCCGCCGAGGCTGCATTGGCCTGGCTGGCGCCGCGCCTGTCGGTGCCTTGAACGCCGGCTTTCGGCGCGCTGAACGCGCCGTTGCCTGGCCGTCGGATTAAGCCTGCGTTGACCCGCATGGCCCGACGCTCTCCTCGCGCCGCACTCCCGCGGCCCGGAGAGACCCGATGATCCGCCGCACCGCCCTCGTGGCCGCCCTTGCCCTCGTCGCCGGCACCGCTTCGGCGCAGTACTACGACAGCCGCTACGACAGCGGGCACCGCGGTGGCAACGGCCCGCGTTGGGACACGGCGCGTGTGGTGAACGTCGATCCGATCCTCGCCCCGGGCGAGCCCAGCTATCGCCAGCAGTGCTGGCAGGAGCCGGTGCGCTACGTCAGCCGCGAGCGCGATTACGGCTACGACGACCGTCGCTACGCGCGCCAGGGCGGCCCGGGCTCGGCCACCAGCACCGTGCTGGGCGGCATCGTCGGCGCGGCCATTGGCCGCCAGTTCGGCGACGGTGACGGCCGTCGTGCCGCGACGGTGGCCGGCGCGCTGCTGGGCGGCGCCATCGCCAACGACCGCAGCCGCCAGCGCTACGAGGACGGCTACGGCCGCACTTATGAGCGCGAGACGGTGCGCTACGAGCAGCGCTGCCAGACGGTCGCCGACGGGCGCGCCGAAGACCGCGTGGTGGGCTACCGCGTCGCCTACGACTACAACGGCCACGTCTACACGACGGAAACGCCCTACCACCCGGGCGATTCGATCCGCGTTCGCGTGGACGTGGTGCCGGAGACCTGAGCTACCAGCGCAGCGTTCCGGTGACCACGCTCTGCGTGGCGCCGCCCACCCAGATGCGTCCGCCCTCGCGGACCAGCGTCAGCCGCGCGTCGCGGCCGACTTCGCGGCCCTGGCTGACGACGTAGCGGTCGCCGAGCTCGCGGGCTTGCCCGGTGGCATGCAGGTAGCCGGCCAACGCGGCGTTCGCCGCGCCCGAGGCGGGGTCTTCGTAGTGGCCGTGGAAGGGCATGAGCGCGCGCACGACGAGGCCGTAATCCGCGCCCGCGCAGCGCGCGAACACGGCGAGGCCCATGGCCTCGTGCGGTGAGGCCAGCGCGGCGATGCCGTCGAAATCCGGCGCCCAGCCGCGCACCGCCGCTTCGTCCACCAGTTCGGCGGCCCACCAGCGGCGGCCGCTGTCGACCAGCGCCGCGCCCGCGCTCGACAGGCGATCACCCAGCAGGGCCCTCAGGTTGGCATCGTCGCCGTGGCGGCGCGCCAGCACCTGCGTGGCCGGCGCTTGCACGAACAGGGACTGCGACGCGCCTTCGCCTTCCACGCGCACCGGCAGCAGGCCGGCACCGCATTCCTGCACCAGTTGGCGCCTGCCGTCGACGCTTTCGCGCGGCGTGGCGAGCCCCGCCGCCAGCACCGCGTGCGCGGTGCCGACGCTGGGGTGGCCGGCAAAGGCCAGCTCTCGGCGTGGAGTAAAGATACGCACCCGGTAGCTGGCCTCAGGCGTGGTCGGCGGCAGCACGAAGGTGGTTTCGATGACGTTCGTCCACGCGGCGATGCGCTGCATCGCTTCCGTGTCGAGGCCCTCGGCGTCGAGGACGACGGCCAGCGGATTGCCGGCGCCAGCCCGCGGCGCGAAGACGTCGAGATGCATGAAGCGGCGCGTCACCACGTCAGCGTGCCCTCGATGACGGTCTGCGTCAGGCCGCCGATCCAAACCTCGCCTTCGGGGTCGACCTCGATCTCCACGACGCCGTCGCGGCCCACTTCGCGTCCTTGCGAGCTGCGGAAGCGCGGCGCCGGCAGGGCGGCGTTCGCGTGCAGCCAGGCCGCGATGGCGGCGTTGGCGCTGCCGGTGACCGGGTCTTCCGGAATGCCGTCGGCGGGGACGAAGGCGCGAACGACCAGGGCGTAGTCCGGGCCGGCGCAGCGCGCGAACACCGCGACGCCGACGCTGCCATCGGCCCGGTTGGTCGCGGCCATCGCGTCGAGGTCCGGCGCGAGCCCGCGCACGGTCGCCTCGTCGGTCAGTTCAATGCACCACCAGCGCGGGCCGTTGTCGATGAGGGCTGGGCGCACGGTGCCGGTCGCCGCGCCCTTCAGGCTGGCCAGTACGGGGCTGGAATCCGCCTCGCGCTCGACGCCGCGCGGGGCGCGCACGTGGATCACGCGCTGGGCGCCATCGCCGTCGATGCGCAGGGGCAGCAGGCCGGCGGCGCATTCCTGCATCAGCATGCCGAGGCCATTCATGGCCTTCGGCGTCGCGATGCCGCGTTCGAGGACCGCATGCGCCGTGCCCACGCTGGGGTGCCCGGCGAAGGGCAGTTCCTGGCGGGGCGTGAAGATGCGCAGGCGGTAGTCGGCCCCCGCCTGCGTCGCCGGCAGCACGAACGTCGTTTCGGAGAGGTTGAGCCATGCGGCGAGGGCCTGCATGGCGGCGGTGTCGAGGTCGTCCGCGCCGAACACCACGCCGAGGGGATTGCCCCGGCCCGGCTGGTCGGCGAAGACATCGAGCTGCATGAAGTCGCGGGTCGTCATCCGCACAGTGTCCCCGCTGCCCGCACATCGCCACAAGCCGCGCGCTCCGACGACCGCGATGCTCGGCACCTTCGCGGGCGCCACGTTATCCTTGCCATGCCGCCTCCTTCAGGCGGCATTCCGTTTCTACGCCCTGTTCACCCAACCCACGGCCTTGTGAGGTGCCGACCCCGATGAATCGCCCTGTCCCCGCGTTCGCCAATGACTGGATCGTCCTGAAGTTCGGGGGCACCAGCGTGTCGAAAAAATCGCGCTGGGACACGATCGGGAAACTCATGCGCCGCCGCGCGGACGAAGAGGGTGCGCGCGTGGCGGTGGTGGTCTCGGCCCTTTCGGGCGTCACCAATGCGCTGCAGGCCATGATCGATGGGCATCAGGACATGCCGGGCCTTCATGCGCAGGCCGAGGCCCTCGTCGAGCGCCATGCCGTCTTCGCGGCGGAGCTCGGCATCGACGTGGAGGCCGTGCTCGGTGCGCGCTTCGACGCCTTGCGCGCGTTGGCGACCGATCCGCGCGCCGCGTCGGCCGATCTCGCGTGGCAGGCCGAATTGCTGGCCCAGGGCGAGCTGCTGAGCTCGACGCTCGGCGTCGCCTACCTGCGCACGCAGGGCATGGATGTCGAATGGTGGGACGCACGTGATTCGATGCGCGCCATCGAGCAGCCGAACGCCAGCGCCTGGGCGCAGCGCCTCTCGGTGTCCTGCGACTTCATGGACCCGGTGGCGCGCGAGCGGCTGGTGGCGAAGCCCGAACGCTTCGCGATCACCCAGGGCTTCATCGCCCGGCATCGCGATGGCGGCACGGCGATCCTCGGCCGCGGCGGCTCCGATACCTCGGCGGCGTACTTCGGTGCCCTGCTGAAGGCGCGCCGCGTCGAGATCTGGACCGACGTGCCGGGCATGTTCAGCGCCAACCCGCGGCAGGTGCCCGATGCGCGCCTGCTCTCGCGCCTCGACTTCGCCGAGGCACAGGAGATCGCCACGACCGGCGCCAAGGTGTTGCACCCGCGCTGCCTCACGCCCTGCCGCGAGGCCGGCGTGCCGATGTGGATCCGCGACACCGAGAACCCCGATCTCGCCGG
>JAIXTZ010000088.1 GCA_027483745.1 Lysobacteraceae bacterium | reverse complement strand
TCGAAGATCAATCCGCTCGGCGGTGCGATCGCGCTGGGCCACCCGCTGGGCGCGACCGGTGCCATCCGCACCGCGACGATCGTGCATGGCCTCCGTCGCCGCAAGCAGAAGTACGGCATGGTGACGATGTGCATCGGCACCGGCATGGGCGCGGCGGGCATCTTCGAGGCCCTCTGACGCCAGGCCCGGCCCGCGCCATCGCGCGGGTCGAGTATTGGAACGCGAAAGGCCCGGCATCGCCGGGCCTTTCGTTTTTCCGGACGCAGGCAACGCGCGTCGCCCGCTCAGCGTCGCCCTGCCCCGCCCTCGCGCCAATCCTTCCACGCATCCTTGGCCTGCAACCACCAGTACGTGGCCTGTGCGCCACCGAAGCCCCAGGGTTTCATCGCAGAGGCAAGCCCGTACGACGCGTACGCCTGCCACGTCGGATCGCCCTCGGCAATGGCGGCCGCCAGCACCTCGCCCGCCACCGTGGTCGGCGCCACGCCGTGGCCGCCGAAGGCCTGCGCATGCCACAGACCGGCCTCCAGCTGGCCGATCTGCGGCATTTCGTGGCGGGCATAGCTCATCAGGCCGGACCACGCGTGGTCGACGCGCACGCCCTTCAGCTGCGGGAACACACGCAGAACGTCGCGTCGCAACAGGCGTTCGACCTCCATCGCCTGGCGATCACGCACCGAGATGCGGCCACCCCACAGCAGCCGCGTGTCCGGGAGCAGACGGTAGTAGTCGAAAGCGAATCGCGTGTCGTAGACGGCCGCCTGGGTTTCGAGCACCTCGGCGGCGCGCGCCCCGAGGGGTTCGGTCACGATCACGTATGTCGCGATGGGCAGCACCGAGGCATCGACCCGGGGCACCAGCCCCGCGAGGTAGCCGCCGCAGGCCAGCACCACGTGTTCGGCCTCCACTGAACCATCCGGCGTCTCCACCCGCCAACCGCCATCGCGGCGTCGCAACGCGATGGCCGGACTGGCCTCGTGCACGGCCACGCCAAGATGCTGGAGCGTGCGGGCAAGGCCCCGCGCGTACTTCAACGGGTGGAAGTGGAAGGCCTGGGGCTCGAACAGGGCGGCGCTGTAGCGCGTGCTCTTCACTTGCATGCGCAATCGCGCACGGTCCACCGACTCCCAATGCGTGTCGAAGTGCGTCTCGAGCAAGCGGCGACGGCGCTCCAGCACCTCGCCGTCGCGGAACCAGTTCGCCCAGAGCACACCGCCGTCGATCCGATCGCAGTCGATGGCGTAGCGCTCGGTACGGGAACGCACCAAGGCGACGGCATCCTGGGTCCGACGATAGGCCGCCCTTGCCGCATCGGGACCGAGGTCGGCGAGCAGGTCGGCTTCGCCGCGGGAATAACCGGCGAAGACGAACCCCCCGTTCCGGCCCGAGGCGCCGTAGCCCACCGTATCGGCCTCGAGCACGACGACGTCGGTGACGCCGCGTTCCACGAGCCCCAACGCGGTGTTCAGCCCGGCGAATCCGCCACCGACGATGCAAACGCGAGCCTGCACGGCGCCACGCAGGGGCGACGGATCGGTCCACGGACCCGCCGTGGCTCGGTAGTAGTCGGCGGCAGCGGTTTCAGGCATGCGCGAAAGAAGTCGAAGGCGTTAGCATCGCGCTTCCCCCATCACATTTCCATCGACGATGTCGCCCTCCAGCCCTCCGGACCGCACTCGCCTCATCCTCGCATCGCTGGCCTGCGCCTGCGTGATCGTGGGGCTGCTCTGGGGGCTGCAATGGGCCTTCGAGGGTCGCGTCGCGGCAGGCCACATGAGCCCCGACGCCGCCATCGAATCCATGGCGCGCTTCGTGGCCCTGCTTTACTTGCTCGGCGCGGTCGTCGCCGCGGTGTTGGCCGGCCTGCTGGCGTGGATCGCGAAGCGCACCCGCGACACCCGCCTGTGGCCGCCGTCGGGCTCGTGGCCGGTGCCGCGCCCGATCACCGATGACGAGGCAAGGCGCTTCGTGCGCCGACTCCATGCAGCGGCGGCCGCTGCCGTTGGCGTGACGGTCGCGGCGCTACTGGCCGCCCTGCTCTGAAGCAAAAGGTCATCCCTCGGCCAAGGCGTTGCGCATCAGCGCCTTGGCGGCATCGCGGAGATCGGCATCGTCGAGCGCGTATTGCAGCGTGGCCTCGATCAATCCGATGCGGCTGCCGCAGTCGAACCGGCGTCCTTCAAACCGGTAGGCCAGCGTCTTCTGCTCCTTGAGCAGGGCCGCGATGCCATCGGTGAGCTGGATTTCGCCGCCCGCACCTGGCTTCGTCGATTCGAGCAGCTCGAAGATGCGCGGCTGGAGGACGTATCGGCCGACGACGGCGAGCGTGCTGGGGGATTCCTCGGGTCGCGGCTTCTCGACGATCGCGCTGATCTCGCCGTGGCGTCCCGTGAAATCGCGCGTCGCCACGATGCCGTAGCTGCGCGTCTGCTCGATCGGGACGTCCTGCACCGCGACCACGCTCGCCTGTTGCCGCATCGCCAGTTCGACGAGCTGCCGCGTCGCGCCGGGACCCCGATTCCAGATCAGGTCGTCAGGAAGCAGCACGGCGAACGGCTGGTCGCCGACAACGGGGCGGGCGCAAAGCACCGCATGGCCGAGGCCGAGCGCTTCCGCCTGCGTCACGAACACCGCGCGCACGTGACGCGGCAGCACGTCGCGGATCATCGCGAGCAGCTCGGACTTTCCCGCGCGCTCGAGCTTCTGCTCGAGCTCGTACGCCTTGTCGAAATAGTCGGCGACCGAGTGCTTGTAGCGATTGGTGACGAAGACCAGCGTGTCGCAGCCGGCTTCGATGGCCTCGTCGACGGCGTACTGGATCAGCGGTCGATCGACGACCGGCAACATTTCCTTCGGCACCGTCTTGGTGGCCGGGAGGAAGCGCGTGCCGAGGCCCGCGACCGGAAAGACCGCGCAGCGCACTCGCGGGCTCATGGCGTGCGACCACCACGAATGACCTGCGGCCGGAAGGGACCGGTGATGCGGCCGGCGGCCGTCGCAGCGAACTCGGGGATGGCTTCGGCAATCACGCGTCTGATCTCGATGTCGTCGTCGCGCTGCACGGCTTGGCGCAGCGACTTCAAGGTGGCGTCGAACTCGACCAGGTCGACGGGCCGCGGTTCGGCCAAGAAAATCTTCGGATGCACGGTCTGCGAATAGCTTTCGTCGGCATGGAAGAGCTCCTCGTGGAGCTTCTCCCCGGGGCGAAGGCCGGTGTAGCTGATGTCGATATCGCGGTACGGAGCGAACCCCGCCAGCCGGATCATCTGCTCCGCCAGCACGCGGATCAGCACCGGGCGCCCCATGTCGAGGGTGAAGATCCCCGAGGCTTCCCGCAGGGTCGTGGCCTGCAGGATCAGCTGGCAGGCCTCGGGGATGGTCATGAAATACCGGGTGACGTCCGGGTGGGTGACCGTCACCGGCCCGCCGCGGCGGATCTGCTCGCGGAAGAGGGGCACGACGCTGCCCGCCGAATCGAGCACGTTGCCGAAACGCACGGTGACCAGTCGCGTGGCCGAACCTTCGCAGCGGGCAAGGCAAGCCAACTCCGCCAAGCGCTTGCTGGCGCCCAGCATATTGATGGCGTTGACGGCCTTGTCCGTCGAAATCAGCACGAGCGTCTTCACCGCACCGGCAACTGCCGTTCGAGCCACCACCTCGGTCGCGAACAGGTTGTTGCGAACCGCCTCACGCGGCTGGGCTTCGAGGAGCGGAACGTGTTTGTAGGCGGCTGCGTGGAACAACTCGTCAGGCCGCCACTGCTCGACCAGCCGACGCATCAGGGCTTCGTCGCCGCAATCGCCGAGCACGTACTCGGCCTGCAGCCTGGGAAAGCGCGCACGCAGATCGAACTGAAGCTCGTGGAGGGCCAACTCCGAGCGCTCCACCAACACGAGCTGGGCCACGCCGACGTTCGCGCATTGGCGCGCCAGTTCGGAGCCGATCGATCCGCCCGCACCAGTGATGAGCACCGACCGCCCCATCAGCGATTCGCGGATCGCCACCCAATCCGGCAGCACCGGGTCGCGGCCCAGCAGATCCTCGATCGCGACGTCCTTCAAGCCGCCGTGCATCCACTGGTCCTGCAGCACTTCCTCCGGAGCCGGCATCCGGCTGAAGCGGAGCTTCAAGCGTTCGCATTGAGCGGCGATCCGCCCCAACTGCTCGCTCTGGTCGCCGGGCAGTGCGATCGCCACGTGGGCCACCGCGGCTTCATCGGCGATGCGCGCCAGATCCTTGATGCGACCGAGCACCGGCAGACCATAGATCTTCGCGCCTTGGATGCTCAGGTCGTCGGCGAGGAACCCGACCACCTGGTAGCGATCGCTGCGCTGCAGGTCCCGCGCAAGGCTCTCCGCCGTCGGCCCAGCCCCGAGGATCAGCAGGCGCTCCCGCTGCCCCGAGGCGGCACGACGCACCTGCCCGTCCTTCCATGCGCGGTACATCAATCGGGGCGCGCCCAGCAGGACGGCCAGTGCAAGCGGATAGAGCACGAGCGCGAGACGCGGCACGCCGGCCGCGCGATCGCGGAACAGGAACAGCAGCATCACCACGAGCAGACCGCCTACCATGCTGCTGAACAGGATGTTCTTCAGGTCCGGCAGGCTGGCAAAGCGCCAAAGGCCCCGATACAACCCCATGCGCCAAAACACGGTGAGCTGGACGCCCACCACGAGACCGGTCTCCACCAGGAACCCGTGGCCAGGCACCGGGACGCCGATGGAGGCGTAGCGCAGCGCGATAAGCACTTGCCAAGCGAGCACGACCATGAGGACGTCGTGGACGACGACCAGCACCCGGCTGATGGGAAAACGGGACGGACGCAGGCCGTTCACCACTGGCCACGCTCCTTGAGCAGCGAGGTGAAATGACGCTGCATCAGCCACCAGGCGCTGGCCGTCACGGCGACGGACAGCACCGCGAAGATTCCACCGAGTCCCACCGTCTGGGCCATGGCCATTCCTCCTCCGCTCACCAGCATCCAGGCCCCGTAGGCCGTCGTCACGCGGCCGTGACTGTAACCGCAGCGCGTGACGAGCTGATAGAGGTGTCGGCGATGGCCGGCAGCCAACCGTTCACCGTCACGGGCGCGGAGGACGAGGGTCCCCAGTACGTCGATGACGAACGGCGCGCTCGCCAATGCCGCCACGGAGGCGCTGGGCACGTCAGGGGCCGCGAGGATCAGCACGGCCATGCCGAAGCCGAGGACATGACTGCCGCAGTCGCCCATGAAGACGCGCGCTTTCGGGAAGTTCAGCGGGAGGAATCCGAGGCAGGCCGCAAAGACCGCCGACGCGAGACCGGCGGCAATCCCCTGCGCCGCCCCCGAACTGACGATGATCACCGAGGCGGAGACCGCCATGGCGGACAGCGTCGCGATACCGTCGATGCCGTCCATGAAGTTCCATGCGTTCACGAACAGCAGGATGAGGGCCGCGCTTGATGCGACCGCGAGCACCGGCGGCACGACGACCGGCAGCCCTTCCGGTGACCAGGGCAGCGCGATCGCCACGGGGAGGGCCGCGAGAGCCTGGCCCGTGAATTTCCACGCCGGCGGCAACGGCCGGAAATCGTCGATCAATCCGACGACACCCACCACGAGGCCACCGAGCAACACGGCATCACGGGTCACGCCGGGCGGTACCCATAGCAGCAGGGCCAGCGCCACGCCAACGGCGATGCCGATGCCCGCGCCCCGCGGCGTCGGCACGGCATGGCTGCTGCGATGCCCAGGGAGATCGAGCACCCCCCGGCGCAGGGCGAGCCGACGCCAAGCCTCGGCGACCACGAAGGCGACAGCCACCACCAGCAGCAGGCGCGGCCATGCCGTCAGCAACGGCTCGAACGGCGGACTCAACGTCCCCTCACTCGATGGCCACGTGCGGCAGGGGCTTGATCGACGCCCACTGCTTGCAGCTCGGGCACTGCCAGTGGTGGGCGCGCGCGCCGAAGCCGCAGCTCTGGCAGCGATAGCCCGGCGAACGCACGATGAGCTGCTCGTTGATCTGCTGCAGGGCCACCAGCAGCCCGCGCGCGTCGTCGCTCTCGCTACGGAGCGCCAGTTCGATCAGCGCCGCCTCGCCACGGATGGAAGGCCGCTGCCGTAAGTGCTTGCGCAGGAACTCCAGGGCGACGCCAGCCCCCTCCTCCGTCTCGAGGCGCCGTGCCAGCGCGAGCGCGGGCGACACGCCGCGATAGCGCTCGACCATCTCCAGCAGGAAGCTCCTTGCGCGCGCCGGATCGTCGCTGCGGTCGTAAGCTGCGAGCAGGGGCGGCAACACCTCGGGAAGGAATTCGATGTCCTGACGGGCTGCACGCTCGTAGGCGCGGATGGCCGCGGCGTCGTTACCTTCCGCCAACTCGATCTGGCCCTCCAGCAATGCGGCGCGAACGCTGTTGGCATCGGCCGCATGGGCACGCTCGAGGTGCTGTCGCGCCTGCGCTCCCTCCCCCTTCAACCGCGCCTTCTCCGCCAGCTCGCATTCGAACTGGGCGATCAGCTTGCCCATCGGTTCATGCGTGGCCTGTTCGTAGCGACGCGCGTGGTCGATGGCCTGCTGCCAGTCGCGCTCGGCCTGGTAGATCGACATGAGGTGGCGCAGGGCCTGCGGCGCCGCCGAGCCCAGTTTCACCAGGTCGGCGAACAGGGTCTCGGCGCGGTCCAGCAGTCCGGCGCGCATGTAGTCCTCGCCCAGCGCGAGGATGGCCCGAGTCTTCTGCTCGTCGGAGAGGCCAGGGCGAGAAATCACGCTCTGGTGCAAGCGGATCGCGCGATCGACTTCGCCTCGACGACGGAACAGCGTGCCGAGCGTGAACTGGGTTTCGAGCGTTTCCTTGTCGCGCTCGGCGATCTGCAGGAAGACCTCGATGGCCTTGTGCTGCTGCTCGTTGAGCAGGTAGTTCAAGCCGCGGAAGTAGGTCGCCGATAGCTTCGAGATTCGCGCCCCGCCGCGGCGCTCGCTACCCCGCTGCCCCAGATACCAACCCGCGATGCCGATCACCGGCACCAGCAGCAGGAGCCACCAGAGGCTGATCATCCGGCCGAGGCCTCGTCGTCTTCCGCCGCGTCCACCGGCGCGGGGACAGCGCCGCGCGACAGCAGGGCGGCGACGCCACCCAACAGGGCGCCGGCGAGAAGCACCGAAAGCAGCAGTAGGCCCAAGGGGAGCGAGAACTCGACCCACAACAGGTCGAGATTCACGGCATCGCCGTTCAAGGCGACCACGCCAACGCCGAACGCGATGCAGAGGAGTGCCAGCAGGAGGCGGAGCAGACGCATGCGACCACGCCGTTGCGGAGGGATCGCGGGATTATCGACGGATCAGGGCGATTCGGGAACCACGGGGTTCACGCGCTCGCGCAATTCCTTGCGCGGCTTGAAGTGCGGGACGTACTTGCCCGGGAGCTCGACGCTCTCGCCGGTCTTCGGGTTGCGGCCGAGCCGCGGCGGGCGGAAATGCAGGGAGAAGCTGCCGAACCCGCGCACCTCGATGCGCTGCCCGGTCGTGAGCGAGTCGCTCATCATCTCGAGCAGGGACTTCACCGCCAGCTCGACGT
>JAIXTZ010000335.1 GCA_027483745.1 Lysobacteraceae bacterium | reverse complement strand
TGAACGGCCAGGCCGTGGGCAGCGAGAAGTACGACTACAAGTTGCGCTGGCTCGAGGCCGTGCACGGATGGCTGGCCGGCGAGATCGCGCGCCATCCGAACCTCGTCGTGCTCGGCGATGTCAACATCGCGCCCGACGACCGCGACGTGCACGACCCCAAGGCCTGGAACGACGACAGCATCCTGACCTCGACCGCCGAGCGCGCCGCGCTTCGTCGGCTGTTCGACCTCGGCCTCGTCGACAGCTACCGCCTGAAGCACGACGAGGGCGGTGTGTTCAGCTGGTGGGACTACCGGGCCGCGGGCTTCCGCCGCAACCTCGGCCTGCGCATCGACCTCGTGCTGCTGTCGACCGCGCTCGCTGGCCGCTGTGCCGAAGCCTCGATCGACCGCGAGCCGCGGACCTGGGAGCGGCCCAGCGACCACGCGCCGGCGATGGTGACGCTCGGCTGAGCCCGGAAGCGGGACGCCTCCGGCCGGCCGCTTATCGCCTGGCCTGGTAGTACGCCTCTTCCGACACCGAGTGCCAGGCCTGCGCCTGCGCGCGGAAGGCGCGGATCGAATTCCACACCCGGCGGGCGAAGGGGTCGCTGTTGGCGAGGTTGTCGAGCACGTCGTCGGCGGCGCGCTTCAGCGCGCCGAGCACGTCGTCGGGCAGGCGGCGCAGCTGCGTGCCGTGCTCGCGCACGAGGCTGTCGAGCGCCTGCTGGTTGCGCGCGGTGTACTCGGCGAGCATCTCGTCGTTCACCGCGGCGCAGCAGGCGTCGACGATGGCCTTGAGGTCGTCCGGCAGCGCGTCGTACGCGGTCTTGTTGAACATCGCCTCGAGCGTGGGGCCGGGCTCCTGCCAGCCGGGGTAGTAGGCGTACTTGGCCACGCGGTGCAGGCCGAAGGCAAGGTCGTTGTAGGGCCCGACCCACTCGGCGGCGTCGATCGCGCCGCTCTGCAGGCTGCTGAAGATCTCGGCGCCGGGCAGGTTCACCGGCACGCCGCCGACGGCCTGCAGCACATCGCCGCCGAGGCCGGGGATGCGCATCTTCAGGCCCTGCAGGTCGCCGATGCCGTTGATCGGCTTGCGGAACCAGCCGGCCAGCTGCACGCCGGTGTTGCCCGCCGGGAAAGGCACGAGGTTGAACGGTGCGTAGAGCTCGCGCCACAGCTCGAGGCCGCCGCCCACGCGCAGCCAGCTGGTCATCTCCTGCGCGTTGAGGCCGAAAGGCACGGCGCAGAAGAACGGCGCCGCCGCGGCCTTGCCCTTCCAGTAATAGGCGGCGCTGTGGCCGATCTCGGCGGTGCCGCGGCTGACCGCGTCGAAGACCTCGAAGGGCGGCACCAGTTCGCCGGAGCCGAACACCTTCACCGTGATGCGTCCGCCCGTGGCTTGGGTGATCCGCTCGGCGAGGCGCGCTGCGCCGCTGCCCAGGCCAGGGAAATTCGTCGGCCAGCTCGTCACCATCTTCCACTGGCGCGGGCCCTCGTCGGCGACGGCGGTGCCGGCGTCTTGGCCGGCCTTGCCACAGGCCGCCAGGCCTGCCGCGGCGGCGGCCATGCCCACGCCTTTCAGGATGTCGCGACGCTTCATCGTTGCCCCTCCGGTTGGATCGGCCGAGTGTAACAACGGCGCCCGTTGCGGCCGCGTTGCAGGCCCGCACCGAGGGCGTAGGATTCGCCCATCCCCCTGACGCGTCGGACGCGCCGCCATGAAAGAAACCCTCGGGCATTACGAAATCGTCGCCGAGCTCGGCCGCGGCGGCATGGGCGTCGTCTACAAGGGCTACGAGCCCGCGCTCACCCGCTACGTCGCGATCAAGGAGCTCTCGCCCGCGCTCGCGCACGACCACAACCTCGTCGAGCGCTTCCTGCGCGAAGCGCGCTCGATGGCGGCGCTCAACGACCCGCACATCATCCAGGTCTATTTCATCGGCCAGGAGAACCACCAGCCGTTCTTCGCGATGGAGTTCGTCGAGGGCGAAAGCCTGTCACAGCTGATCAAGCGCGAAGGCCGGCTGCCCATCGCCGACGTGCTGAAGATCCTGCTGCAAACGGCGCGCGGCCTGCAGACCGCGCACGAGCGCGGCGTCGTGCACCGCGACATTAAGCCCGCGAACCTGATGCTCGACTTGCGCGGGCGGGTGAAGATCGCGGACTTCGGCATCGCGCTGGCGCGGCAGGAGTTCGACGCCAAGCTCACCGGCACCGGCGAGTTCGTCGGCACGCCGGGCTACCTGTCGCCGGAGATCTGCCTCGGCAAGGCCGTGGACGCGCGCTCCGACCTGTTCGCGCTCGGCATCGTGATGTTCGAAGCGCTCACCGGTCGCTTGCCGTTCTCCGACGAGTCGCCGCTGAAGCTGATGCTCGACGTGGTGCAGGCGGAGATCCCGGACATCCGCGGCATCAACAGCGAGGTCGACGCCAGCACGGCCGCCATCCTCACGCGGCTCGTGGCGAAGGAGCCCGGCGACCGTTACCAGAGCGCGGCCGACCTGATCGGCGATCTGGAACGGCATCCGCTCATCGCCGGCCAGGGCACCCAGCTCGGCCTGCAAGTCCGCAAGCCGAGCGGCGCGGCCTCGACGCTGTACTCGGCGCCGGCGACCACGCCCACGGCGAAGCGTCGCCCCACGCCGCCGCCGGTCGTCGTCTCCTCTCCGGCGAATGGCGCCATGGCGACCGAGCCGCCGACGCTCCCCGGGGGCTCGCCGTCACTCGCTCCCGCACCGGCCCGGGGTAGCACGCCGTCGAAGGCGCCGATGCTCGTGGCCGGCGTGCTGCTGGTGGGCGTGCTCGGCGCCGCAGCGTTCGGCGCCTATCGCTTCTTCGGCACGCCCGCGGCGGAGGCCGGAGCGCCGGTCGCTGAATCGGCCGAATTGCTGACGCCCACCGCCGAGGTCGCGGTCACGCCCCCGCCGGCTGCGCCGCCGGTCGAGCCGCCCGCCGCCACCCTGGCCGCGGCCGGAGGGGCCGGCGCCGGCGCGCCGGTGCCGACGACGGAAACCGCGGTCGACGGCAGCGGATTGGCCACGGCGGCGACCGCCGCTGCGGTCGGCGCGGCCGCGGTGGGTACGGAGGCCGCCGCCAACCCACCGGCCGATGGCGCCCTCGTCGATCCGTGGGCGGGCGCCGCTCCGCCCGCTTCCGCCCCGGCGGCCGAGCGCCGCGAGGCCCGGCAGGCGCGTCGCGCCGCCGCGCGCGCGGCCACCACCGTGGCCGTCGTGGGCAGCGGGGACCCGGCGATCATCATCCCGGTGGTGCAGGCCATCGAGGACCGGGCGAGCGCCTCGGGCTGGCGGCTCACCGAGAACCCCGACGGCGCTGACCGCGTTATCCGCGTGAACTTCGACCAGACCGGCACGCAGGAGCTGCAGTACTACGGCCGCAGCAGCGAGATGGTGATCGGCCAGCTCAGCGTGCGCGCCTTTGGTCCGGCCGGAGGCGCCCTGGGTCCGGGTTTCCGTTCGCGCGTCGAGTACACGTCCCTCAACGCCGACGCGAAGGCTGATGAAGCGATCCGTGGCCGGTTGGATGGCGTGGTGGGTGCGCCCGACGGGCGCTGATCAGGCCGCCGACAGTGGCGCATACGCCAGCACCAGCCACTTCGCACCGCCGGATTCGAAATCGACCTGCACGCGCACGTGGTTGCCGCTGCCTTCGGCGCTCTTCAGCACACCCACGCCGAAGTTCGGATGCTTGACGCGCTGGCCAAGCTTGAAGCCCTTCAGCGGCGTGCTGTCGGCGTACTGCACGTCGCGCTCGCCGGCCCAGGCGCTGCCGCCCGAGGGCCGTGACACCGCCACCTTCGGCCGCACCTCGCGCAGAAGGGCTTCGGGCACCTCGCGCAGGAAGCGCGACGGCGCGCCGAGCAGCTCCTGCCCATGCAGGCGACGCGATTCGGCATAGGTGATTAGCAGCTGCTCACGGGCGCGGGTGATGCCGACATAGGCCAGGCGCCGCTCTTCCGCGAGGCGGTCGCCTTCGGTCGAGCGGATCGACGGGAACAGGCCTTCCTCGACGCCAGCCAGCGTGACGAACGGGAATTCCAGGCCCTTGGCGGTGTGCAGGGTCATCAGCTGCACGGCATCGCTGCCGACATCGGCCTGAGATTCGCCCGCTTCAAGGGCGGCATAGCCGAGGAAGGCGATCAGCTCGGGCATGTCGGCGTCGACGTCCTCGGTGCGCGCGTAGCGGCTGGCCACCGAGACGAGTTCGTCGAGGTTGTCGATGCGCGAATCGAGCTGGTTCTTGCCCTCTTTGTCGTAGTGCTCGCGCAGCGTCGTGTCAGTGATGGCCTTTTCCACCTGCGCCGGCAGGTCGAGGTCGCGAGCGACCTCCGCAAGGCGGTCGACAAGATCAAGGAAGCCGGCCAGCGCATTGCGCGCGCGGGCCGCCAGTGCGCCGGACTCGGACAGGCGCCGCGCGGCGTTCCACAGCGGTTCGGCACCCTCGCGGGCGGCGCGGCGGACTTCGTCCAGCGTCTTCTCGCCGATGCCGCGCGGCGGCGTGTTCACCGCGCGCTCGAAGGCCGCGTCGTCACTGCGCGAAGCGAACAGGCGCAGGTAGGCCAGCGCGTCCTTGACTTCCATGCGTTCGAAGAAGCGTTGGCCGCCGTACACGCGGTAGGGCACCTGCGTCTTCAGCAGCTCTTCTTCGATCGCGCGCGACTGCGCGTTGCTGCGATAGAGGATGGCGCAGTCGACGAGCCGGCCGCCGGCGGCGACGTGCTGGCGCACGCGTTCGACGATGTAGCGGGCTTCGTCCATCTCGTTGTATGCGGCATAGACGTCGATGGCGCTGCCGTCGCCGGCCTCGGTCCACAGGTTCTTGCCGAGGCGGTCGGTGTTGTGGCCGATCACCGCGTTGGCGGCGGCGAGGATGGTGCCGGTGCTGCGGTAGTTCTGCTCCAGCTTCACCGTGCGCGCGCCGGGGTAGTCGGCGAGTACCTTCTGCAC
>JAIXTZ010000272.1 GCA_027483745.1 Lysobacteraceae bacterium | reverse complement strand
CGACCCCTCCCGAGAACCGCCATGGGCCTGAGCCTCGTCCCGACCGGCCGCGACGTGCCGAACGAAATCAACGTCATCATCGAGATCCCGAAGGACGCCGAGCCGGTCAAGTACGAGGTGGACAAGGACACGGGCGCGATCTTCGTCGACCGCATCCTGTCCACGCCGATGCGCTATCCGTGCAACTACGGCTACGTGCCGCACACGCTCTGCGGCGACGGCGACCCGGTCGACGTGCTGGTGATCCTGCCCCTGGCCCTGGTTCCGGGCTCGGTCATCCGCTGCCGCCCGGTCGGCATGCTGAAGATGACCGACGAAGCCGGCGAGGACACCAAGCTGCTCGCCGTGCCGGTCCCGAAGGTCTTCAAGGGCTATGAGCACATCACCGACATCGCCCAGGTCTCGCAGCACTGGCTGGAGCGCATCGGCCACTTCTTCGAGCACTACAAGGACCTCGAGAAGGGCAAGTGGGTCAAGGTGGAAGGCTGGGAAGGCAAGGACGCGGCCATCAAGGAAATCCTCGACGGCATCGCCCGCTTCAACGCCGTCCCCGATGGCGAAAAGCCGGCCTTCTGACCGACCCACCACGATGAACCGCCCCCGAACCCCGGCCCCGCGCCGGGGTTCGCGTTTTGTGGCCCTTTTCCACGACGCGGGGCAGGGTCCAGGCGTATCCTGCAGTGCATCAGGCCCACGATTGGGGTGGGCCGCAGCACCGGAAGGAGCCCCTCCATGTTCGTCCTGATCGTCGGCCGTGACCTCGAGCGCAGCGCGGACCTGTCCGCCACGCTGACGGCCCTCGGCCTCGACTGGACCGTGCAGTGGGTGGGCGAAGCCGCCGAAGCGCAGGCGCTACTGGAAGGCCGCGGCGTCGACGTCGTGGCGGTTGATGGCGGTGATGCCCGAGGCATCGACGTGCTGCGCCGCGCCCGCGAGAAGAACCCCACGGCGGTGCGCCTGTTGCTGCTGCCGCCAGGGGCCGAGCCCAGCGCCGCGGCCATCGACATCGCGCACCGCCATCTCGGCCTGCCGCTGCAGGCCAACGCCATGGTCGACGCGGTCGAAGGCATCGGCGAGCTGTTCGACGTGCTCGACAACCCCGACCTCAAGTCGAAGGTCGGCGCCATCGCCCAATTGCCGCCCGCACCCGACACCTACCTCGCGATCTCGAAGGCGCTTTCCGACCCCAACGTGGGCGCCGCGCAGGTGGTGACGATGCTGACCAAGGACCCGGCCCTCGTCGCCAAGGTGCTGCGCGTCTGCAACTCGGCGTTCTTCTCCGGCGGCCGCCCGGTGGCCGACCTGAAGGCGGCGGTCGTCCGCCTTGGCCTGGAAACCCTGCGCCGCGTGGTGCTCGCCGCCGAAGCGCTGTCGGCGAACAACGGCCCTGATGCCGAGACGGTGCGTCGCCGGGCCTTCTTCGCTTCGCAGCTGGCCGCGCGCCTGCTGCCGGGCCCCAGCGCGGAAATGGCGGCGACGGCGGCCATGCTGGCCGAACTCGGCCGGCTGCTGCCGGGCTTCAAGGACGCCTACGGCAAGGACGGCAACGCCAGCTACGCCGACGCCGGCGCCTGGCTGCTGGGCTTGTGGGGCCTGCCCATGCCGATCGTCGAGGGCGTGGCCTTCCACCTCGAGCCGGCACGCAGCCGCCAGCGCGGCTTCTGGATTCCCGGCGCCGTGCACGTCGCGCACGCCATGGTGGGCAGCATTCCGCTCGACGAGGCCTGGATCGACGCCAGCGGCCTGCGCGACAAGCTGCCCGAGTGGCAGCGCATCCAACAGAAGCTGGCCGACGCCGAGAACGCATGAGCCTGCGCGTCGCGCTGGTCGACCATCCCGATCAGCACGGCGACCTACGCCGCCTCGCCGCGCAGCTTCCCCGCGAATGGGTCGTCATCGACGGCTTGCGGCCCGAGCAGGTGCTGGAGGACGCCGAACTCGGCGGCATCGATGCGGTGTTCACCAGTCCTGATCCGGGCGCCATGGACGGGGCCACGTTGCTGCAACGCGTGCAGCGCGTCTGCCCCGAAGCCCTGCGCGTGCTGGTGCTGCCGGCGGGATTCGACGCACGGCGCAGCGAGCGGCTTGCCGCGGAGCCTGCCGTGCAGCAGGTGGTCGCGGCGCCGTTCGATGCCACCACGGTTCGCGCCGCGATGCGCCGCGTGCTGACGGTGCGCAGCCTGCTGCGTGATCCCGCGTTGCGCACCGAGCTGGGGCAGGTCGAACGCCTGCCCGCCTCGCCCAGCGCCTACCTGAGCCTGCGAATGGTCGTCGCCGACGACAGCGCCGACGTCGATGACGCGGTGCAGGTGCTGCGCCGCGACCCCGTCCTGGCGGCACGCGTGCTTCGCGTCGCGAACTCGGCGCTCTACGCACGGGGCCGGCCGATCATCGATCTGGGCGTGGCGACCCAGCGCCTCGGCCTGCAGACCCTGGTGCAGCTGGTGCTGGCGAGCGAGGTCTTCAGCCGCGTCGGCGATAGCGAAGCGCAGGGCGTGCAGACAAGGGCGTTGCTCGCATCGACGCTGGCGATGCGGATCGCGGCAACGACGCGCGACGCGGGCTTGGCCGGCAGTGCCGCCCTGCTGGCCGACCTCGGCCACCAGTTGCCGGGCTCGCTGTTGAACGCACCGCCCCACCCGGGAGAGCTCTGGCAATCGGCGCCGCGCGTGGCCCTGCTGGGCGCCGGGCTGATGGCGCTGTGGGGCCTGCCGATGGAGATGGTCGAGGCGGTCGCCTTCCATCACGACCCCGGCCGCCTGCCCGGACGTGGGCTCGATGTCGTGGGAGCCACGCACTTGGCGCGCGCCCTGGTCGGGGACGTTGCCCTCGACGAATCGTGGCTCGATCGCGCGGGCCTGTCCGGGCGGTGGCCGGAATGGCGCGAGCTCGCGGAGCGCCTGAGGGCCGAAGCGGCCTGAACCGCGGGAGCCCGGCGATCCGGGCCCCCGCGACGCTGCACTTACTCCGGCAGCATCACCGTGTCGATCACGTGGATGACGCCGTTGCTGGCGGCCACGTCGGTGGCGGTGATGGTGGCGCCATCGATGGTGACGGTGCTGCCGTTGACGTTGATATCGGCCTCGGCGCCGTTCACCGTCGTGGCCTTGTCGAGCTTCACCGCGTCGGCGGCGAGCACCTTACCCGCCACCACGTGGTAGGTGAGGATGGCGGTGAGCTTGGCCTTGTTCTCCGGCTTCAGCAGGTCTTCCAGCGTGCCGGCCGGCAGCTTGGCAAAGGCTTCGTCGGTCGGCGCGAACACCGTGAACGGGCCGGGGCCGCTGAGGGTCTCGACGAGGCCTGCAGCCTTCACCGCGGCGACGAGGGTTTCGAAATCGGCGTTGCCGGCGGCAACGTCGACGATGGTGCCCGGCGCCTTGTCACCGCCGTGGTTGTGGGCGACGGCCGGCGTGGCGACGGCGGCGGCCACGGCGAGGGTGAGCAGCGAACGATGCGCGAACGAAAGCATGGGCAACTCCTGGGCATTGGGGGACGTGCGAAGTGCACGCCGCGCACCATGCACAAGCGGTCGTCGGCCCGGCGTGCGTTTCACGTGCACGTGTTGTCGCGGTCCGGTGGCGATGGGGTGACGGTCGTGCACGCGCGCTTCACCGCGAATGGCGACCCTGTGCGCCTCGACCACGGATTCCGACATCCCGCACGCCGTGCTCCGCAAGGCCCTGCCCCCCCTGATGTGCATCGCCGCCGCGCTGGCCAGCGCGACGCCGCCCTTGGCCGCCGCGCCGATGACCCCAACGCTCAATGCGCGCGTCGCCCTCGTTGCCGACCACGCCGCCGTCGCGCCGGGCCAGGCGTTCAAGGCCGGTCTTCGCATCGTGCACGACGAAGGCTGGCACACGTATTGGGCGAATCCCGGGGATTCCGGCCTGCCCACGCGCTTCGACTGGACGCTGCCCGCAGGCGCGAGCGCCGGCGCGATCGAATGGCCACTCCCCGAGCGCCTGCTCGCCAGCGGGCTCACCAACTTCGGCTACAGCGACGCGCTGCTGCTGCCCGCCACGCTGCGCGTGCCGACGAGCGCCGTCGCCGGCTCGCGCTTCCGCGCCACGCTGCGCGCGCGCTGGTTGATCTGCGAGGAAGCCTGCATTCCGGACGAAGCGACGCTCTCGCTCGACCTGCCCATCGAAGCCGCGCCGCGCGCATCCACTGACGCGGGGGATTTCGCCGCGAACGCTGCGCGCGTGCCGGTGGCGCCGCACGCGCCGAGCGGCCACAGCTGGCGGGACGCCACGCACGTCGCCACGCAGATCGACGCCGCCGACGCGATGCTGCGCGGCGCGACGCGCATCGAGGTATTCCCGCTGACGCCGCAGATCGTCACGTCGACGCGCATCGAGGCCCGCCTCGGCCCCGACGGCGCGCTGCGCTTCCGCCACCCGGCGAGCGAGTACTTCGATCGCATGCCCGAGCGCGTCGAGTGGGTCATCGGCGCGCAGGGCGACGACGGGCGTTGGCGCGCACTGCAGATTGCCCTGCCCGGCGAAGACGCGCGCGCGCCGTGACCCACGCGACGACCCGCGCGCTGTCCTCGTTCCTCTTCACGCTTCCCTTCACTCGTCCCCACCACGGAGCCACCCCATGAAGACCCTCCTCGCCGCCGCGCTCGGCACCGCCCTCGCCTTCGCTGGCAGCGTCCACGCCGCCGCCACCGTGGGCCAGCCGGCCCCGGCCTTCACCCTTACCGACACGAAGGGCACCGAGCATTCGCTCGCCGACTTCGCCGGCAAGACCGTCGTGCTCGAGTGGTTCAACCACGAATGCCCGTTCGTGAAGAAGCACTACGGCGCCGGCAACATGCAGCGCCAGCAGGCCGACGCGACGGGCAAGGGCGTGGTCTGGCTGACCATCAACTCGTCCGCGCCCGGCAAGCAGGGCCACGTCAACGCCGAGCAGGCCAACGCCATCCTCGGCGAATGGAAGGCCAGCCCCACCGCCTTCCTGCTCGACCACGACGGCACCGTGGGCCAGGCCTACGGCGCGAAGACCACGCCGCACCTGTACGTGATCGATGGCGCGGGCGTGCTGCGCTACAACGGCGCGATCGACTCGAACCCGAGCGCCGACCCGGCCGATATCCCGGGCGCCACCCAGTACGTCGAAGCGGCCCTCGGCGACCTGGCCGCGAACCGCCCGGTCGCCCGCGGCACCACCCAGCCCTACGGCTGCTCGGTGAAGTACTGAGCCATCGATTCGGGCGATCGCCGCGACGCGGCGATCAGCCCAAGCCCAGCACCGAGGGCAGGAAGGCCGCGCCGGCGCGATGCGGGCGCGGCCTTTCCTTTTCCGCCGCCAGGGCAGCGCGGCCGAGCGCCGCGAGGAAGGGCCGGCTCACCGTGTCGTACTCGTAGCGATCATCGTTGAGGACGCCATCGGCGTTCGCATAGACGTTGGCGCTCAGCAGCACTTCGCACTGCCCGTCGGCGTCGGTGAGCAGTGCGGTTTCGCCCTGGTGGCCGAACGCCTCGCCGGTCTTGCCGAAGCTGCGGAAGCCGCGCGGCGCGGCGTCGCGATCACCGACGACGAAGAACTTCGCGTAGCCGTCGCCGAATGCCGCCGGCGCATGCGTGCCGCTGGCGAGCAATGGGGACTCGCGCGGGAACAAGCCGGTGATGCGCAGCAGCGACAGCCGCGTCGTCGCGCTCAGCGCCCAGCGCTGCGAACGCCGTGTCGCTTCCGGGAAAGCAAGCCGCAGCAGCATCGCGTGCGCGTCCTCGAGCGGCAGGAAATTCGCCGTAGTGAAATCGCGCGGGCCCTGTTCGATGCGTCCACGGCCGTCCTGCCAGTCCGCCGCCTTCAGCGCCGTGCCGAACGGGAACCGGCGTGCCGCCGCACGGCGCGCTTCCGAGGTCCAGCGCGATACCCAGGCCAATTCGCCATCCGCGCCCAATTCCGGCGCCTCGATCCGCGAGGCCACGGTCTGCCGGTTCAATCGTGCGTCTGGGGAGCCGAGCCGGGAGATCAGCCGCACGTCGTCGAAGCCCAGCTCGGCGAGGCGCGCGTGCATCCGATCCGGGCCGAGCACGTCGTAGAGCCGGTTGAACGGCAGGTTCTCGCTGACCACGAGCAGGCGCCACAGCGTCTGCCACACCGGCTCGACCAGCGGCTCCGCGGCCTCCCAATTGCCGCTGCGCGGCGCGCTCGCCAGCACCGTTCGCGCGTTGAATCCAAGGTTCGCAGCTTCCAGTACTTCGGCAACCAGCAGCGCGATGGGGAGCTTTACCACGCTCGCCGCCGGGAACCAGCGCCGCCGCTGCACGCCGAACGTCGCGGTCGCGAAGCGCGCGCCGCCATCCGCCTCGCGCTCGATGCGCGTCAGTGCGATCTGCACCTCGCGACGCGGATCGCGAAGCACCTCGCGCTGCGCGGCCGGCAGGTGGGCGAACACGGCATCGAACAGCGCCTGCGCTTCCGCACCCTGCAGGCGGCGATGGCGCCGCGCACCCGCTGCGGTGGCGGGCGCCGCCGACTGCGCAAATGCCGGCCCCGCGACGCCAAGCAGGCCCAGCGCGGTCATCGCCGCGAGCACCCGCCGGCGCGCTTCATCCATGCGCGGGTTCCGGCACCGGCTCGAGGACCGGGCGCTCGTTCACGCGCAGCAGGAAGGTCGCGGCCAGCAGCAGGCTGCAGCCGCTGAGCACGAGCGCGTAGATCGCGTGGTTGTCGAACACCTGTTTCACCAGCGGACCCAGCACCAGCGCCGCGGTGATCTGCGGCAGCACGATGAACATGTTGAACAGGCCCATGAACACGCCCATCCGCTTCTCCTCGAGGCAGCCGGCAAGCAGCGCGTAGGGCATCGAGAGGATGCTCGCCCACGCCACGCCGACCAGGACGAAGCCGAACTTCAGCCACTCCGGCGATGGCGCGACGTACATCGACAGGAAGCCGAGGCCGCCGAGCACCAGCGAGGCCGCGTGCACCGCCCGGCGATTGAGCACGAAACGGGCCGCGTAGAACGCCAGCAGCAGGGCCACGACCATCGACGACAGGCCGTACCAACCCATCGCCACGCCGACGAGGTCGGCGGCGTCCTGGTAGGCCTTGTTCACCGCCGCAAAAGCCGCGGCCTGCTCAGGCACTGCCATGTCGTAGGCGCTGGCCACGGGGGCCGGCGCGTTGAACACGTGCTCCGTCAGGCCCGGCGTCGCCATGCTCCACATCGCGAAGAAGGCGAACCAGCTGAAGAACTGCACGATGCCGATGCGGCGCATCTGCTTCGGCATGTGCACGACGTTGTGGACGATGTCGCGGACGAAATTCCCCTTCCGCTTCTCGGCCTCGAAAGCGGCGAGGTCTTCCGGCGGGTATTCCTTCGTCGTGAACACGGTGACGAGGATCGAGGCCAGGAACACGAAGGCGCCGATCGCGAAGGCCACCTGCACCGACGGCGGCACGACGCCGGGCGCGGCCTCGTTGCTGACGCCCATCTGCGTGACGAACCACGGCAGGTTGCTGGCCACCCAGGTGCCGATGCCGATGATCAGCGTCTGCACGACGAAGCCATAGCTGCGCTGCTCCTCCGGCAGCTTGTCGGCCACCAGCGCGCGGAACGGCTCCATGCTGACGTTGATCGACGCATCGAGCACCCATAGCGTGCCGACGGCGATCCACAGCGCCGGCGAGTGCGGCATGAACAGCAACGCGATGGAACTGAGGATCGCACCGAGAACGAAGTACGGACGTCGACGCCCGAGGATCGGATGCCAGGTGCGGTCGCTGAGGTAGCCGATGATCGGCTGCACCAGCAGGCCGGTGAGCGGCGCGGCAATCCACAGCAGCGGCAACGCGTCCTTCTCCGCGCCGAGCGTCTGGAAGATGCGGGAGACGAAGCCGCCCTGCAGCGCGAAGCCGAACTGGATGCCGAGGAAGCCGAACGACATGTTCCAGATCTGCCAGAACGACAGGACCGGCCGGCGTGCCGACCCCGATGCGATGTTCGCCCCATGCGCCATGCTGCTTCCGCCCCTTGACTGTTGGTGGCCAGCGCGACGTGCGTTGGCAGTGGCGGAAAGGTACTACACCGCGAGCGCCAAAAACCCCTGAAAACACGCTTCCGCGCTAGGATCGCGCGCAACCCCGACGCAGCCCTCCCGATGCTCCCCGATCGCCACCTCGACCTCGGTTGCGGCAAGTTCCCGCGCAACCCCTACCACCGCGCATCCCTGGCCGGCGTCGACGTGCGCCCGCTGCAGGGCGACGAGCGCTTCGACTACCGCATCGCGAACCTCGCGGTGCAGCCCATCCCCTTCGACGACGACCATTTCGGCTCGGTCTCGGCCTTCGATTTCATCGAACACGTGCCGCGCCTGCTGCCCACGGCCGATGGGCAAGGCACGGTGTTCCCGTTCATCCGATTGATGGACGAGGTCTGGCGCGTGCTCGCGCCGGGCGGGCGCTTCTACGCACTGACGCCGGCCTTCCCGCACCCGGAGGCCTTCATCGACCCGACCCACGTCAACATCATCGCCGCCGGCACGCACGCGTACTTCTGCGGCGAATCGCCGATGGCGCGGATGTACGGCTTCAAGGGTCGGTTCCACGCGATTCGCGCGGAATCCGTGCACCTGACGGAACACTACGCGGCGAACGCCGACGATCCGGCGAACCGCGCGCCGCCCCGCCATCACGGGCTGAAAGGCTTCGCGAGGGCATGGCGCGGCTGGTCGCGACGCCTGCGCGGCAAGTCGGTCCACGGCGACCGCAAGCCCTACCTGCTGTGGGAACTCGAGGCGATCAAGCCGCCGCGCGATTGAGCCTCGGTGCGGCGCATCGGGCGGCCGAGGCCCGGAGCGCGGACGAAAAAAACCCCCGGCGGTGCAAGACCGGCCGGGGGCGGGAAGCCAGAAGGCTTAGAACTTGTAGCTGATGCCGAGCAGGGCGTTGTTGCCGTACTCCACGTACTCACGCGGTCGAGTGGCACTGCCATTGAAACTCGAGGTGAACGGCTCGTCCGTCAGGTTGCTGATCTGGAAGATGAAGCCGAGGTTCTTGACCGGGCCTTCCTGCACCGTGTAGCTGACCTGGAAGTCGACAATCTCCTCCGTACCGATCTCTACGCGATCAATTCGCGCAAACACGTTCGCCACCTCGCCAACGTAGGACGAACGGGTGCGGCGCGTGGCGCGAACGCCCCAGCCGAAGCGCTCCCAATACAACGTCACGTTCGACGTGTACTTCGAGAAGCCCGGCAGCTGCGGCACGCCCAGCACGCGGGGATCGATGCTGGTGGCGGTGTCGGTGTAGCTCGCCTGCAGGCCGAAGCCCTCGAGCGGCTGCCACAGCAGGTCGAAGGGCAGCGACACGGCGTACTCGAGGCCCTTGATCGTGCCGCCTTCCGCGTTGACCGGACGGGTGTACACGCCGATGCGCGAGGCCGGCAGCGCGGTCACGCCCGACGGGATCGGCAGGCCGGTGAAGTCGTACGGCACCGACTGGCTGGCGACGTAGTTCTTCAGGTCCTTGTGGAAGTAGGCGATGGACACGTAGCCGCGGCCACCGAAGTACTTCTCCCAAGAGATGTCGAGGGCATCGGCTTCCCACGGACGCAGGGTCGGGTTGCCGCCGCCGGCTTCCCAACGTGGCAGCCCACCCGGACCCGCAGGATTGACGCCGTAGCCGAAACCGGCCGACATGTCGTCGATGCGCGGACGGGCCACCTGGCGCGCGGCGCCGAAGCGCAGCTTCTGCTCCCAAGGCAGGTCGGCGATCAGGTTCAGCGACGGCAGCACCTTGGTGTAGCTGTCGCCCGCCTCAAACGGCGTTCCTCCCGGATTGCCGCCATAGGTGATGCGGCCGAAACCGGTCTGGTCGACGCGCTGCACCTGGACGCCGATGTTGCCGGAGACCGGGATCGAGCCGTACTCGGTGTCGAGATTGGCCTGGATGTAGGCCGTGGTGATGTCCTCCTCCACGCCGAAGTTGCGATCGGCCCAACCGTTCTGAGCCGAGACATTGACCCGAGCATAGGCAACCGCTGACGGATCAAAACTCGGCAGGAAGGGAATGCCGAAGAAGCCGAAGGCGAAGTTGCCGCCCGCCGGGTACGGCGCAGTCTGGTTCGACAGCGAGCACGAGTTGATGCACAGACGTTCTTCTGCGGCGAAGCGGTCCTTGTCTCGCATCGTCAGGTTGGCGCCGAACTCCAGCGAGCTGATGAAGCCCGAATCGAAGCTGCGCTCGAAGTCGATACGCGCCTGCTGGATTTCGTCCTCAACCTTGAACGGCTTATCGTAGCCGTCACCACCCCAACCGCCGCGGTCCCAAAGGCGCAGCTGCGACGGGTTGTTGAAGTCGATGCCGTAGCGCATGTCGTACCAGCCGCCCGGATTGAGCGTGGCGGTGAGCGTCGTGCCCGGCGAGCCCGGCGGCAGGCCGGCATTGGCCTCGAAATTGCGACCCTCGCGTACTGCCTTGGAGAGACTCAGATCGGCGGTGACCTTCCAATCTTCGTTGATGGTCCACTCATGGTTCCAGCCAACGGACAGCAGATCATCGTTGCTGCTCGAGATATCTCTGCGAATCACCGGGCTGGCGCCCGTCCAGGTGAAGCTGTTCTGGCCGCGAACGACGCCCGAGTTGGTCAGGTAGCCGCCGTTGCCGAGGCCGATCTCGATGCCGCGCTGCTGGGTATTGGAATCGAACTGCGAGTAGAAGACGTCGAGGGCGCCGCGGTGGGCATCGTTCGGGCGGTACTCGAGGGTGGCGTTGAAGCCTTCGCGCACCTGGTCGGAAAGACGCGACTGGATGGTGGCGCCTTCGAGCAGGCCGGTGCCGTCGTAACCCCACGCGCGCCAGCTGTTCGACTGGCCGGGGGTGTTGAGGTAGGCGTAACCCAGCACGAGGCCGAGCGTGCGGGCGTCGTTCTGGTCGATGTAGGTGACGCTGCCGCGCTCGCCCGTGATGTTCGAATCCTCGAGCTTATTGCGGTCGGCGCGCAGGTTGACGGCGACGGTGCGCTTTTCGAAGTCGAGCGGACGGATCGTCTGCAGGTCGATGGTCGCCGACAGGCCCTGGCCAACGAGGCCGGCCTGCGGGGTCTTGTAGACGAGCACCTGCTTCATCAGTTCGGCCGGGTACTGGTCGAACTCGACGCCGCGGTTGATGCCCATGCTGGCCTGCTCGCGGCCGTTCAGCGT
>JAIXTZ010000027.1 GCA_027483745.1 Lysobacteraceae bacterium | reverse complement strand
TACCTGCGCATCCTCAAGTGCGGCTTCCGTCCGGGCGACAACGCCCCGATGGCTTACGTCGAGCTGGTGGATCGTCCGCGTGCCACCGAGGCCGTCGACGCCGAGTAAGCGTCCGCGAGCATCGGCAGTGTCATCAGAAACCCCGGCCCCGGCCGGGGTTCTTTTTGGGTGATCAGGCGGCCTGAGGATCGCCACGCTGTGCCGGATGACGTTGAGGATCGTTGCCGTTGGCGAGCCTTGCAACGAATTCCGACATCGATTGAAGCCGAATCTGTTGACGTACGCGGGGCGTTACTGAAAAACTTAGCAGGCCGGCGGAACGCTATCCCCACGTAACGTCGGTCTTGTTATCCCCCCATTCCCCCCGAATGCCATGCCGCCCCCTAGGCCTGGCAAGGAAAGCCCCCCATGCGATCCTCCGTGTTCGTTCCTGCCCTCGTTCTCGTTTTGGGCTTCTTTGCTGTTCGCGTCAACGCCGCGGTGGACCCGGCGAACGTGAGTCCGCCGACGCCGGCGCCGGCGGCCACGGCTTCTGCGGATCCGATGATTCCCCCGGGTGTCAGTCCCGAAGTGGCCGCGCAGATCCAGCAGCTGATGTCCTCGTTGCCGCCAGGCCCGACCGGTGATGCCGCTACGGCCTGCGAAGTCATCCTCTGCCTCGCCGGCAGCGCCGGTGCTGGTGGGCGCGTTTCGCAATGCGTCCCGCCGATCCGCAAGTACCTTACCGTCAAGCCGTGGCGGCGCCTGAACTTCCTCAAGCTGTGTCCGAAGACGAGCGGTCAGGGCGACGCGCGGATGGATCGCTTGGTTGAGATCATGGCCCGCGCCCCCGGTGCCGACGGCGAAGGCCGCATCTGCAGCGCTTCGGCGATCAATACCGTGAACCGACGCCCGCTGGGCGATGGCGAGTTCTACATCGCGGATGACATGCCGGGTGACTGTGCCGAGTACTACGCGCATGAGTACACGGATCTCAAGGATTCCGTGCCCGTGTACATCGGCGAGCCGTTGGATGGCGGGTTCTGGTCTGAGCCGGATGAGGCCGCTGCCGCGCAGGCGCGCTACGACGCGGAGCGCGACGAACGTCCCCGCAACGATGGTCTTCGGGGTCAGCGGCCGCAGAGCGCGTACTCGACGCTCTGATCAATTCCGGGATCGCCTCGGCGGGCACCGACGCCGCGGGCGCGGGCGCGGGCCTGCCTCCCCCCGGGTTTTTTGCTTCGAATCAGGATGTCTTTTGTGATGGGTCTCGTTCGTACGGCCTCCTTGGCCTTGGTCGCCACATCCCTTCTCTCCGCCTGCGGCACCACGCCGGCGCCTGATTTCCGCGGTCGCTGGCGCGAGGTCAACACGATCGATGCGGAACCCCGCGCGATCCCGCTCAGGCCGTTGCACTCATTTGTCGTGCTGCCTTCCGACCGTACGCTACGCGATGTCGTGGATCGCTGGGGTCGAGAATCGAACCGCCGCGTGGCGTACCGCGCGCCAATGAATTACTCGGTGCATCTGCAGGCGACAAAAGTCACGGCCGCCTCACTCGATGCGGCGCTAGGCCAGCTGGCCTCCGCGTACGCCGCGCAGGGGATTGGGTTCGCCCTGGAGGATGGGGCGATCGTGGTCTCGTCCGTTGGTGGCGCTGCGGCGCAGCCCGCTTCCGACTCCGAGAGCTGAGTACACGGTCATGCTCGGAAAGAACAGGAAAGACACGCCCAACGTCCAGAAGGCGGTCGCTGCGGCCGCCAGCTTTGAAGTCACGATTGGCGAGCTCGCCCGCAAGAGCGAGCGCCGCGCGTGGTTCGTCGCCTTCGGCTCAATGCTGATGTCGCTGGCGCTCGCGGGTGGTTATTACTTCATGCTGCCGTTGAAGGAGAAGATTCCCTACGTCGTGATGGCGGATCCGTTCTCCGGAACGGCTTCGGTCGCTGCGCTTCGCGACGACCCCTTCTATCAGTCGACCGTGGCGAATGAAACGCTTGCCCGCGCCAACGTCGCCAATTACGTGACGGCGCGCGAGTCGTTCGATGCCGAACTTCTTAAGGCGCGGGACTGGGCGCAGGTCAACGTGATGTCCAGCGGCGAGCAGCAGAAGGCTTTCGCGGCCATCCTCGCCGAGACGAATCCCAGCAGCCCGGCAAAGTTCGTCCGTGCGAACCAAGCCATCCGCGTCCAGATCTTGAGTATCACCTCGATCTATGACGGTGGCCGCGTGGTCGGTGCCACGGTGCGGCTGCAGCGCAACCTGTTCGACCGCACCAGCGGGGCGCTCCAACCGATCGACCGTCGCCTCATCACTCTGTCGTTCAGCTACCTTCCAAACCTGCAGTTGGACGAGGCATTGCGTTGGCTGAACCCCCTAGGTTTCGTGGTCACGCATTACCGCTCGGACCTCGACCTCTCGGCCACCGGGCCTGGCGCGCTCGACGAGGCATTCAACGCCGCCATGACCTCGGCGTCCGCGCTGATCGGCGAGCGCGATGCCTCGATCGAAGCGTTGAAGTCGCAAGCGCGCGCCGCGGCCGCCGCCGCCGCCGGCCAACCCGCCGGGGCATCCGCGGATGGCGGCGGTATTCCGCCACCTCCCAGCCTCGGTGCGCCGGCCGCCGCCGCCCCGTCTTCCAATGGAGTTCCAGCGACATGATGCGCCGTTGCTTGCTATTCGCCGTGGCCCTGTTGGCCGCCGCCTTGCCACTGCTGGCCAACGCGGGCAATGCCATTGCCCGTTACACCTACGAAGAGGGGGGGATCTACACGGTGCGTGCGGGTCTCGGGATCGCGACCACGATCGAACTCGATCCCGCCGATCCCGTGCTCGACTACAGCGCCGGCTTCAGCAGTGGCTGGGACATCGTTCGCCGTGACCACCTGTTCTACATCAAGCCGAAGAACGTCGACGTCGACACCAACCTGCTGATCCGCACCCAGCGCCGCTCGTACATCTTCGAGCTACAGGTGGCGGCCTCGGACTGGCGCAAGCTCGATGAGGTGCGCAGCCGTGGCGTGCAGTACCGCATCGCCTTCGACTACGAGGATGTGCCGGGCGCGAGCCCCGAGCCGGTGGCGGACGTCGCGCCCGAGCCGCCGGTCGAGGCCGTGAAACCGATGCATTACGACTACGACCTCTCCACCAAGACCCGCCGGGAATGGCTGGTACCGACCAGCGTGTACGACGACGGTAGCTTCACGTACATCCGCTTGCCGAACCCGGGGAACATCCCCTCCGGCAACTGGCCGACGGTGTATGCGCGCAACGCGCGCCACGACGAGGACTTTGTCGTGAACTCGAGCGTCGAAGCCGACACGATCGTCGTCCATGGCATCTACCCCTTCCTCGTGCTGCGCCATGGCGAGGAGACGGTGGGCCTGCGCAGGAATCCCGCCGAATGAGCCAGAACATTCCGCCGAACGACGCCGATGCCGGCGCCGCGGGCAACCCTTATTACCAGCAGGCCGCAGGGCCGGATCTCGACGCTGCGACCCCGGTCCTGAAGGACGAGGAGACCCAGCGTCTTAATCGCAAGGCGCTGTTCTTCCTCGGTGGCACGCTGGTCATCGTGCTGCTGATGGCGATGCTCGTGCTGCGCTCGGGCGGCGACGGTCCCACGGCCCGTGCCCCGGAACCCGAGCCGTCGATGGCCGTGCCGCAGCTGCCGCGGGCGGTCACCGAGCGCCCCCAGCCGGAAGCGCCACCGATTCCCGTGGTCGAAGAGACGCCGGTCGCCGACATGCCGCCGCCGCTGCCGCTGCCGCCCGTCGACGCGACGGGCTCAGGCCCGGTTCCCGCACGCGTGGATCCGCGGCGTAGCGTGATGGAGCGTCGCATCGCCGATGCCGGAGGTAACTCGCCATCGGCCTCGGCCGCGCCGTCGTCGGCCCCAGGCGGGCAGGGAACAGATCTTTCTGGAGCGCTCGCTGCTTCGGGTGGGGCCGCTCGCCCCCTAGCCAGCGCCCAGCCGACCCGGCTCGCCCAGCCAGACACGACGATGGTTCGCGGCACTTACCTGCGCTGCGTGCTCGAGACCCGGATCGTTTCCGATCTCGATGGCTTCGCATCGTGTGTCGTCACCGAGCCGGTCTACTCGTTCAATGGACGGTCTTTGCTGATGCCGAAGGGCTCGAAGATCTACGGCCGCTACGGCGCTGGAGACTTCATGAACAACCGGATGGCGGTGGTCTGGGATCGCGTGCTGACGCCGTCGGGTGTCGACGTGACGCTGCAGGCACCGGGCGTGGACAACCTCGGTTCCAGTGGCATGCCCGGCCAGTACGACGCGCATTGGGCGCGGCGCATTTCAAGCGCGCTGATGATCAGCCTGCTCAGCGACGCCTTCAAGTACTACGCCGCGGAAGAGGGCCCTGCGCAGACCGGGCTGACGAGTGGTGGCTTCGTCACGCAGGAGCCGTTCGAGAGCAACACGGCGGAGAGCATCCAGAACCTCGCGCAGCAGGCCATCGCCGAGAACAGCCGGCGTCCGCCGACGGTTACCATCAACCAGGGCACGGTGGTGAACATCTACGTCACCGCGGACATCGACTTCAGCAACGTGGTCGGCGCGAACTGAGCATGAGCCCGGACGGAGCGCCCAGCGTGGATCTGATCGACGACAGTTCGCGGCTGGCGCTGGTTTCGAACGACTTCCTCGAGTACCAGTTCCAGGTGCTGGGCATTCTGCCGTTCATGGCTGATCCGTCGATCACCGAGATCTGCATCAATCGACCGGGCGAAGTCTGGGTCGAGGGCCGGGGCGGATGGAGCAAAGTCGATGTCCCGACGCTCACTTTCGATCGGGCCCGGCAGTTCTGCGTCTCGGTGGTCAACGAGAGCAACACCGGCCAGCGCATCACCGACATCGATCCGGTTGTTTCGCTCACGTTCCCGACCGGGCAGCGCGCTCAGTTCGTCATTCCGCCGGCCTGCGATGCCGGGCGGACGTCGATCACGATCCGCCTGCCTTCCAAGCAGACGCGGACGCTCGACCAGTACCAAGCCGATGGTTTCTTCGACAAGGTCATCGAACACACGGGGGAGATCAGCACGCAGGATGCCGAACTACTGGCACTGCGACGCGCGCGCGACTACGGCAACTTCTTCCGCAAGGCCGTGGCCTACCGGAAGAACATCGTCGTCGCCGGCGCGACGGGCTCTGGCAAGACTACCTTCATGAAGTCGTTGGTGACGCACATCCCGCACCACGAGCGGTTGGTCACGATCGAAGACGCCCGCGAGCTGTTCATCGACCAGCCGAACGTCGTGCACTTGCTATATTCGAAGGGCGGGCAGAGCACGGCGAACGTCACCGCGAAGAGTTGCATGGAGGCCTGCCTGCGCATGAAGCCGGATCGCATCATTCTGGCCGAGCTGCGCGGCGACGAGGCGTTCTACTTCATTCGAAACTGCGCTTCCGGCCATCCGGGCTCGATTACCTCCTGCCATGCCGGCAGTCCCTCGCAGGCTTGGGACCAGTTAGCCCTGATGGTGAAGGCTTCCAACGAAGGCGCTGGGCTGGAGTTCGAAACCATCAAACGCCTACTGCGACTCACCATCGACATCGTCGTCCACATCGACGCGCATGGCGGCAGTCGGCACATCACCGGAATCGACTACGATCCGGAGGCGAGGTTGTCGGCATGATCCCTGGCATCGAAAGCTTGGCCTGCGGCCCCCTCGCGGTGCCGGAAGATGTGATGGCGCATGTCGTCCACGTCGAGTCGTCCCGCAATCCTTTTGCGATCGGCGTCGTGGGCGGCCGGCTGCTGCGTCAGCCCCGCAACCTCGCCGAGGCGGTCGCGACGGTGCGAATGCTTGAGGCACGCGGATACAACTACTCGATCGGCCTCGCGCAGGTGAATCGCGTGAACTTCGCGCGCTTCGGCCTAGATACGCCCGAGGCTGGGTTCGATGTCTGCAACAACCTTGCCGCCGGCGCCAAGATCCTTGCCGAATGCCTGCAGCGCCATGGTGGTCGCTGGGGCGATGCGTTCAGTTGCTACTACTCCGGCAATGCGCGGACGGGCTACGAGCACGGCTACGTGCAGAAGGTGTTCGACGCGATGGCGTCCGGTGCTCCTGTGGCCGCGCAGACGGAGGCGATCGGGCTCGCGCCCGGCAGGACATCGCAGGCTCAGGCGGCTGCGACAGACGGCGGATTCACCTCGCCTCCTGCTGCGCGGTGGGAAAACGTCTACGCCGCGCGGATCACTGCGCCAAGCGCCACGCGGACCGATGCCGTATCGCGGGTTCAGCCGCTGGTCGAAGCGGCTCCGCAACCGCACGCTGAAGTCGAAGCAGTGGATGCTCACGCCAGTGCCGCGGCCATCACGCACAACGAGCCTCCAGCAGGCGGCTCTGCCCCTGTGGACGAACCATCGTTAACCCTGGCCACGCCTGAGGCGCGATTCATGGCGGAGATGCAACAGCGCACGGCGCGCCTCGAAGAGTCGGGCGGTGGTGCTGCGACGCCGGTGATCGCCGCGGTTAGCACGCCGTCGGCATCGCTTGCGGATGGCGCGACTGACGCATCGGTCACGCGCACACCAACCATTACTCAAGAAGAGTCAAATTCCAGCGGTGCTGATGCTGCCCGCGTATTCTGAATGCATTAAAACGAAACCGGGATCTTTCCCGGAGTGGCCTTTCCCCCGGCGGTCCGCGGTGAATGCGGGCGCCACCTTCCCCCAACGCCCGATCGGGCGAATGCAAGGAGTCATCGCGATGTTCAACAAGTCCGTCTTTTCCGCGCGCAACCCCGTCGCTGCCCTGGGCTATGCCCTGATGGCCTACGCCACCTCGGCCGCCGTCTTTGCGGCTGGCGTCTCCCAGAGCGGGGAGGGTCTGTCGGTGGTTCGCGTGTTCCTCAACAACATCAGCGGCATCCTCAATGCGGCCTCCATCGTCGTCGTCACCGTGGCCATTGTGTTCGCTGGCTACCAGATCGCCTTCAACAACAAGCGCATCAGCGAGGTCGCGCCGGTATTGATTGGCGGCGTGCTGATCGGCGGCGCCACGCAGCTCGCCACCATGCTGGTTGCCGGCGGCCAGGTCGGGTCGGTGGCTTGATCGACACCGATGCGTAAAGACGTTCTCTTCCGCGGCTGCACCCGCCCGGCGATGTTCATGGGCGTGCCCTACCTCCCGTTCTTCCTCGGCGCGGGAGGCTCGCTGCTGTTCGCGATGTGGTTCGGCCTGCAGTTCCTGATCCTGATCCCTGTCGTGATCTTCGTGATGCGCCAGATGGCGCGTCGCGACGAGATGATCTTCCGCCTGCTGTTCCTCCGCCTGAAGTTCAAGACGAAGGTTCGGAATGTCCGGCAGCACGAGGGGATGTGGGTGCTGACGCCCAACCACTATCGAGGGCAGCCAGAAATCCGTCGCGGATGAGGCGTGCTACAGGGAGGAATGTGCCGGGCCGGCACATTCCGTCGTTCCCGTTCCATCGAAGCGCTCCGGCCTCACGCTGATTCCCAAGAGATCCATGGCCAAGTTCACGCCCGATGCCCCCATCGCCGAGTTCGTCACCCTGTCGACCCACGTGTCGCCGCAGGTGATCAAGACGGCGGAGGGCGACTACCTGATCTGCTGGTACCTCGG
>JAIXTZ010000282.1 GCA_027483745.1 Lysobacteraceae bacterium | reverse complement strand
GCGCGCATCGCCTCGGGGGTGATTTCCTCGTAGGCGAGGCCGATGACGACGAGATCCTCGCGCTTCGCATCCAGCGCATTCAGGTCGGGGATCTCCTTCAGGCAGGGCGCGCACCAGGTCGCCCAGAAGTTCACCACCACCCACTGGCCGCGCTGTGCGGCGAGGTCGAAGCGACCGTGGTCGACCGTATCGACGGCGAGCGTGGGATGCGTGGGCTTCGCGGCGTCGGCCGGCGGCGTGGCGGCGGGCGTGGCCTCCGTGGACGCCGGCGCGGGCTCGGCAGGCGCCGCCTCACCGATCGGCGTGGCGGCTTCGACCGGGCCGGCATCCGGCGACGTCGACTCCGACGGGCCGCAGGCGGCTAGCGCCAAGGCGGTGAGGGCGACAAGCGCGGAGCGGGCGAAAGCGGGGCGGAAAGGCATCACGGGGCATCCGGTTCGGGAAGGAGGAAATCGGAGAGAGGATGCCTCAGCGCGGTGTCGAGAGGCTGTCGCAGGTGACGCAGGGCCGCCAGCGCCGCCCGGCCGATGGCGTCCTCCGCACCCGGCAACGCACAGTCGGACGGCGGCAGACGGAGACCGAGACGCTCATGCAAGTCCTCCAACGTGACGGTGGAGAGATCGCGCACGGGCAGCCACGCCCCGCTCTCCCCACGCTGCACCACGCGGAGTTCGGCCAGACCGCCCAGCAGGCGCTGGCAGAGGTCGTCGGTGAGTGCCGGCTCCATGGCGCGCAGCGCCTCCGCATCAAGCCCGCGGCCGTGGCGCCGGCTTTCCTCCAACCGGGCCAGCAGGCGCAGGCAAGCGTAGAGCTCGGCCCCGGCCGGCAGGCGCTGGTGACGCGGCTGATAGCGGAAGGCGCCGAGCGACGCCGCCAGCGAGGCGCCCAGCAACACCACCAGCCAGCTCAGCCACACCCAGACGAGGAAGATCGGGATGACCGCGAGTGCGCCGTACAGCTGCTCGAAGTTGGTGTTGCGCAGATACCAGGCGAAACCGTGCTTGGCGGTTTCAAACAGCACCGCGGCGAGGAGTGCCCCGGCCAGCGCGAAGCGCAGCGGCACCGGTCGGTTCGGGATCAACCGATAGGCCGCGGTGAACACGACCAACGCCACCACGAAGGGCATCGCGCCGAGGGCTTGCTGGCCGAGGGTGGCGTTCGCCTTCGCGAAAGCCGGCAGCGCGAACAGCCACGTGCTGACTGCGAGGCTGGAGGCTGCGAGCACAGCGCCCAGGGTCAGCAGCGTCCAGTACACCACCAGCCGCCACAGCGTCGGCCGCGGCTGGGGCACGCGCCAGATGCGGTCGAAGGTTTGTTCGATGGCCAACATCACCAGCAGCACCGAGACCAGCAGCGCCATCAGGCCCTTCAGGCTGAGCTGGCGGGCGCTGCCGGCCAGCTGCCGCAGGGTGTCGGCCACCGCCGAGGCGGCTTCCGGCACGAAGTTCTGGAACACGAAGTCCACGAGGGCCTGCGTCCACGCGTCGAACACCGGGAAGGCCGCGAGGATGGCGAACACCACGGCCGACAGCGGCACGATCGCAAAGACGGTCGTGTAAGACAGCGCGCCCGCCGATTCAAAGCAGCGATCGTCGACGAAGCGCCGGGCGAGGAAACGGAAGAACGTGGTGCTGAGGTCGCGATCAAGGCGATCCCACCAGCGCTGGAGGACGGCAAGCCGGGTCATGGGCCGAAGCCTAGCGCGACGGATGCGGCCCGCGCCTGCCGCGAGCGCTGATCCGTGGCCTCACGCCGGCCACGCCGCTCGATGCGTTAGCCTTCACGCCCGCCTTTACCGCCCCGGAGCCCCCATGGCCGACGTGCTTGTCCTCTACTACAGCCGCGGCGGCTCGGTGGCTGCGCTGGCGCGCCAGATCGCGCGCGGCATCGAATCCATCGACGGCATGACGGCGCGGCTGCGCACCGTCCCGCCGGTCGCGCCGACCACCACCACGGCCAGCCCGCCGGTCCCAGACGACGGCGCACCCTACGTCACCAAGGCCGATCTGGCCGAATGCGCCGGGCTCGCCCTCGGCAGTCCGACCCGCTTCGGCAACATGGCCGCGCCGATGAAGCACTTCCTCGACACCACGGGGGCGGAGTGGGCCTCCGGCGCGCTGGTGGGCAAGCCGGCTGCGGTGTTCACTTCGACGGCCTCGATGCACGGCGGGCAGGAGTCCACCCTGCTCTCGATGCATCTGCCCCTGCTGCACCACGGCTGCCTGATCGTCGGCCTGCCCTTCTCCGAAGCCGCCCTGTCCAGCACGCGCAGTGGTGGCACGCCCTACGGCGCCAGCCACGTGGCCGGCGCCAGCGACGACGCCGCCCTGAGCGACGACGAGAAGGCGCTGGCGCAGGCCCTCGGCCGCCGGCTCGCCGATGTCGCCCGCCGCCTCGCCTGACCCCGCCCCCAACCACGACCGACGACCCTGCGAGATCCGGAACGATGAACGCCTTGCTTCGACCGCTGCCTTGGATCCTTGCCCTGGCCCTGCTGCAGCCCGTCTGGCACCTGTGGGTGGCGCCGTCCACCTGGCTACCGCCGGTCTTCGTCCTCGGATTGATGAGCCTGCCGATCCTGCCCGCGGTGCTGCTGGGCGTGTTTGGGCACCCGAGCGCCGGCTTCTGGGGCGGTGTAGCGGCCCTGCTCTACTTCTCGCACGGCGTGATGGAGCTGTGGAGCAATCCTGACGTCACCGCGCTGGCCTGGGCCGAAACCCTGATCTCGGTGGGCCTCGTGGTTGCTGCGAGCTGGCGCGGCCTGCAGGCCCGCGCCGCGGCGCGGCGGGCCAAGGCAGCGGACCTCGCGCCAACGACCGGCGACACCGGAGCGCAGTAAACTGCCGCCCCCCACGCCCACGGAGCACCGCGATGGACGAGCTGCTGATCGTCACCACCGGCGGAACGATCGACAAGGTCTACTTCGACGACAAGTCGGACTACCAGGTCGGCGAACCGCAGATCGGCAACATCCTGCGGGAGCTCGGCGTCGCGTTCCGCTTCACGGTGATCCCGGCGCTGCGCAAGGACAGCCTGCACATCAGCGACGACGACCGGCAGATGGTGCGCACGCTGATCGCGGCACAGCCGCAGAAGCACGTGCTGATCACCCACGGCACCGACACCATGGTGGAAACCGCGAAGGTGTTGGCCGACCTCGGCAAGACCATCGTCCTGACCGGCGCGCTCAGCCCGGCGCGCTTCCGCGGCTCGGACACCGAGTTCAACGTCGGCTGCGCGGTCGGTGCCGTGCAATCGATGCCGCCCGGCGTCTACATCGCCATGAACGGACGCGTGTGGGACCCCTTCAAGGTGCGCAAGAACGTCGCCGCGAACCGTTTCGAAGCGATCGACTGACGCCACAACGGCGAAGCCCGCGCATTGCGGCGCGGGCTCCCCTTCAACACACGGCCAATGGTGACGCCGTCGGGCCCGGGCCGAAGCCCGGACCCGCCGTCGTTCCCCTTTGCCGTCTTAGAACGTGATCGTCCAGCGACGCAGCGTGCCGATGTCGCCGCCGGCGTTGTCGTTGACGCGCAGGTTCCACGTGCCGTTGAGCAGTTCCGAGGACAGGTTGATCGTGTAGGTGCCGATCAGGTTGTCCGCGCTGCCGCCGGCACGATTCGAGATCGTGTAGGGCGTGCCGTCCGGCGCGATCAGCTGGACCAGCAGGTCGCCGCGGTAGGTGTGGGCGATGTCCACCGAGACCGAGGCCGTCGACGGGGCATTGCCGCTGCGACCCGACACCGTGATCGGCGAATTGATCGTCGTGTTGTCATTGATCGCGAAATCGGTCTCGTTGGCGTAGGTCTGCACGGCCGGCGGCGTGCCGCCACCGCCGCCCGCGGCGTCCACCGCAGCACGCGCATTGACGATGCCCGCACCGCAGCCGCCGGTGCAGGCGCCGGACAGGCCATAGGCCGTGCTCTTCAGCGTCGACTCGACGGCGGCCGGGGTCAGCAGCGGAAGGCCAAGCGCGAGACGGCGGCTCTGCATCAGAGCGACGACGCCGGCGACGTGCGGCGTGGCCATCGAGGTGCCGCTGTAGCTGGCGTAGGTTTCGCTACCCGGCGTGGTGGTGCCGGAATTGAGCGTCGACAGAATGGCCGAGCCCGGGCCCGAGACGTCGATCAGGGTGCCGAAGTTCGAGAAGCTCGAACGGGCGGAGCTGCTCGTCACCGACGCGACCGCGATGACGTCGTTGCAGTTCGCCGGCGTGGCGGTCGAGACGTTGGTATTGCTGTTGCCCGCGGCGATGACCAGCGTCGAGCCACGGCTGACGGCGCCGTTGATGGCATTCTGCGTCGTCGCGCCGCAGGCGCCGGAGCCGCCGAGCGACAGGTTGATGACCTTGGCCGCCTGCGCGGCCGACAGCGTCGGCACGCCCGAGACGGTGCCGCCCGAGGCCCAGGTGATGGCATCGGCGATGTCCGAGGTCGAGCCACCGCAGGTGCCCAGCGCGCGAACGTGCATGACCTTGGCACCGAACGCGGTACCGGCCACGCCCTTGGCGTTGTTGGTCACAGCGGCGATCGTGCCGGCGACGTGGGTGCCGTGCCAGCTCGAATTGCTGGCCGGACCGCACTGGCCCGTGGTCCAGTCACCCGGATCGAACTCGTTGGCGTCACGGCCGTTGCCGTCGTTGCCAGTGGTGGCGCTGGAGATGAAGTCGTAACCGGCGACGGTGTTCGCATCGAGGTCGCTGTGCGCGGTGCGGCCGGTGTCGATGACGGCGACGGTCACGCCCGCGCCGGTGGCCACGTCCCACGCCGTGTTCGCGCGGATGCCGGCGTCGGCGTCGAAGAAGCCCCACTGCTCGCCGTAACGGGTGTCATTCGGCGTCAGCGCCGGGCGCATGATCAGGTCGGGCTCGACATACTCGACGCCCGGCAGGTTGGCCAGCTGCTGCAACACCTGCACGGCTTCGGCACGGCTGAGCGCGCGGTCGGCACGGACGACGTCAGCGCCTTGAGACATGCGCCGGAAATGGCGCAGGCCCGGCGCACCGCCGGCGGCACGGGCCATCATCGAATTCGTCCCCTGAAGCGAATTCGTGACCATGGCCGGGTTGGCACGCTCGGCGGTGCCGTCGCGGAACTTGACGATGAAGCCCGAGAACTCCGCGCCGGATTCCACCGCGGATGTGTTGAGGATGCGCGGACCGTCGGCCGCGAGGGCGGCGCCGAGCGGGGCCATGGCGGCGAGCAGCGCGACGGCGAGTGCGTGAGGCTGGAAGGACTTGCGGATCACGTGAGATTTCCCCTGGTCGAATTGAACGAAACGTAAGGTCGGGCCGAGGCCCATGGCGTCCCTGCGCCAGTTGCCGGCCCCGGCGCATCCGCGCTTCGGAGGGGCCGCCCTCCCCGTCGAGCAGCACCGGCCGTGGCGCGCCGTGCAGGCCCGCCAAAACAGGAGGTGTCGCGAGAGGGTGGTGACGGGGACGTGCGGTGAAGCGGGTCACGTTTTCGTCACCAGACGGAAGAAACGCTGTCACATTGGTTGCTGCAAGCAACGGTTTCATGCTGAAACAGTTAAGGCTTGGCAACAAAGCGTCTTGGATTTCCCTGTAAATCTTGAGTCGCCCCGGAATGCGTCTCCGGGACGGGTCGAGTGCGCGGGAATCAGCGCCGCACGATCGATCGGCGTCACGCCCCCGGGGTTTTGACCAGCGTCAATCGGTCGCATCCGGCCGACACTCACACTGGCCTCACTTCCCTGACGAGGCCTCCCATGAGCGCGTCCGCGCCCACCCGGCACCCCGAAGCCCCACCCGCGACCTACAACGACCGGGTCGTCCTCCAGTTCTCACTGGCCACCGTGATCTGGGGTGTCGTCGGCATGGCCGTCGGCGTGCTGCTTGCCGCCCAGCTCTACTGGCCGGCCCTGAACTTCGACACGGCCTGGCTGAGCTTCGGCCGCCTGCGGCCGCTGCACACCAACGCGGTGATCTTCGCGTTCGGCGGCAGCGCGCTGTTCGCCACCTCGCTCTACGTGGTGCAGCGCACCTGCCACGTGCGGCTGCTCTCCGACAAGCTGGCGAGCTTCGTGTTCTGGGGATGGCAGGCGATCATCGTCGCCGCCGCCGTCTCGCTGCCGCTGGGCCTCACCCAGGGCAAGGAATACGCCGAACTGGTGTGGCCGATCGACATCGCCATCGCCGTGGTGTGGGTGGCCTATGCCGTGCTGTTCTTCGGCACCATCGTGAAGCGCCGGGTGAGCCACATCTACGTGGCGAACTGGTTCTACGGCGCCTTCATCATCGCCGTCGCGGTGCTGCACATCACCAACTCGCTGGCGCTGCCGACCTCGGCCCTGCACAGCTACCCGATCTACTCGGGCGCCGTCGACGCGATGGTGCAGTGGTGGTACGGCCACAACGCGGTGGGCTTCTTCCTGACCGCCGGCTTCCTCGGGATCATGTACTACTTCGTCCCAAAGCGCGCCGGCCGGCCGATCTACAGCTATCGCCTGTCGATCGTGCACTTCTGGGCGCTGATCGCCATCTACATGTGGGCCGGCCCGCACCACCTGCAGTACACGGCCATCCCGGACTGGGCGCAGAGCCTGGGCATGGTGTTCTCGCTGGTGCTGCTGGCCCCGAGCTGGGGCGGCGCGATCAACGGGATCATGACCCTCTCGGGCGTGTGGCACCTGCTGCGCACCGACCCGATCCTGAAGTTCCTCATCGTGTCGCTGTCGTTCTACATGATGAGCACCTTCGAGGGCCCGATGATGTCGATCAAGTCGGTCAACGCCCTCTCGCACTACAGCGATTGGACCATCGGCCACGTGCATTCCGGCGCGCTCGGCTGGGTGGCGATGATCTCGATCGGCGCGGTCTACATGCTGATCCCGAAGTGCCTCGGCCTGAAGGAAATGGCCTCGACCAAGCTGATCGACGCGCACTTCTGGACGCACACCATCGGCGTGGTCCTGTACGCCGCCTCGATGTGGGTCTCGGGCATCGGCCAAGGCCTGATGAGCCGCGCGGCGAACGTCGACGGCACGCTGACCTACGCGTGGATCGAGATCGTCAAGTTCACCTACCCCTACTACCTGATCCGCCTCGTGGGTGGCGTGCTGGTGATCGTCGGCATGGTGCTGATGGTCATCAACGTCTGGAAGACCCTGCAGGCCTCGCGCGGCGCGGTCGAACACCCCGTCCTCGAACCGGCCCACGCCTAAGGAGTCGCAGCGATGAGCCATGACAAGATCGAACGCAACGTGGGCCTGATGGGCGTGCTGATCGCCGTCGCCATCAGCTTCGGCGGCCTCGCCGAGATCGTCCCGCTGATGCACAGCGCCGAGCAGATCGAGCCCTTGCCCGGCATGAAGCCCCGCCCCGCCCTCGAGCAGGCCGGCTTCGACGTCTACGTGCGCGAGGGTTGCTACAACTGCCACTCGCAGATGGTGCGCACTCTGCGCTTCGAGACCGAGCGCTACGGCCACTACTCGCTGGCCGGTGAATCGGTGTACGACCGCCCGTTCCAATGGGGCAGCAAGCGCACCGGCCCGGACCTCGCCCGCGTGGGCGGCCGCTACTCCGACGACTGGCATCGCGTGCACCTGCTCGATCCCCGCGCCGTGGTGCCGGAATCGAACATGCCGGCCTACCCGTGGCTGGCCGAAACGCCGGTCGATGGCGCAGCGATCACGGCCAACCTCGCCGCGCTGCGCACGCTCGGCCACCCCTACACCGACGAAGACCTGCAGGGCGCCGCGGCGGCCGTCGAGGGCAAGTCGGAACTCGATGCGCTGGTGGCCTATCTCCAGGGCCTCGGCAAGCACGCACCGCGAGGTTGACATGATCGCCGGCACCGTTACCGCCTTCCTTCTTGCCGCCTTCCTCGGCGGCGCCTACTGGCTGTTCGTGGTGCGCCGCGCCGCGGACTTCGAACGACTGGCCCGCATGGCCCTTGACGACGAAACGACGGAGGAACGCCCGTGAGCGACTTCTGGTCCTGGTTCCTGATCGCCCTCGTCGTCCTCAACCTCGTCGGTTGCGTCTGGCTGCTCTGGTACACCTCGAAGCAGCGCAACAGCAGCTTGCCCACCGGTGAAACCACCGGCCACGTCTGGGACGGAGACGTCACCGAGTACAACAAGCCGCTGCCGCGCTGGTGGATCAACCTGTTCTACCTGACGATCGCCTTCACCATCGGCTACTTCGTGGTCTATCCGGGCTTCGGCAAGGCCGAGGGTTCGTTCGGCTGGAGCTCGCAGAAGCAGCACGACGCCGAGAAGGCGAAGGCCGACGCCGCGTTCGCCGAGCGCTATGCGCAGTTCGCGACGATGCCCATCGCCGAAATCGCGGCCTCGTCGGAAGCCCTGGCCGTGGGCCGCAACCTGTTCGCGAACAACTGCGCGCAGTGCCACGGCTCGGACGCCCGCGGCGCGCGCGGCTTCCCGAACCTCACCGATACGGCTTGGCTGTACGGCAAGGACGAAGCGACGATGCTGGCCACCATCACGCACGGCCGCATCGGCGTGATGCCCGCCCTCGGCGCAGCGGTGGGCGACGATGCCGCGGTGACCGCGGTCGCCACCTACGTGCAGTCGCTGTCCGGCAACACCGTGGATCCGGGGCTCGCCTCGGTCGGCAAGGCGAAGTTCGACGTCATCTGCGCGGCGTGCCACGGCATCGAAGGCAAGGGCAACCCCGCCTTGGGCGCACCCAACCTCACCGACGCCGACTGGCTGTACGGACCGGACCTCGCCACCATCCGCGAAGGCATCATCAAGGGCCGCAACGGCCAGATGCCCGCCTTCGAACCGGTGCTGGGCGCGGACCGTGTCCGCCTGGTGGCCGCCTATGTGCACTCGCTGAGCGGCGAGCCGGAACTCGCCTCGACGCCGGCACCGGCGCCGGCACCTGCGGAGGCCGCTCCGGTCGAGGCGGCGCCCGCCGAAGCCGTCGACGCTGCGGCACCAGCCGCCGGCGCAGAAGGCTGAAGGAAGAACGATGGACGACGGCCCGATCATCGATCACCCGCCGCGCAGCTGGACCCAGCGGCTCGGCGCGATCCTCTGGCCGTCGTTCTTCGCCGCCGGCGTGATGACGATGGTGTTCTTCGCCTTCGTTGATCCGCTCGACCTCCGCGACATCAGCTTTCCCGATCTCGACCACGAGATCGGGCGCGGCTTGGGCTACACGATCTGCTTCTTCATGTTCTGGGCCGCCACCGCGAGCTCGAGCCTGTTCACCTGGATCCTGCTGCGGCCCGCCAGCCGCTTCAACGGCCCGCTCAAGGATTGAATCGATGGGCAAGCCGCTGCCGTTGAAGGTCGTCGACGACGGCGCCCTGTACGTCTCCGAGGCGAAGGTCTACCCGCGCGAAGTGTCCGGGCGGTTCCAGCGCCTGCGCCATCTCGCCGTGTTTGTTTTGCTCGGCCTCTACTACGGCGTGGCCTGGGTCTCCATCGACGGCCAGCAGCTGGTGTTGTGGGACCTGCCGGCGCGCAAGTTCCACGTGTTCGGC
>JAIXTZ010000083.1 GCA_027483745.1 Lysobacteraceae bacterium | reverse complement strand
GTCGCCTCGACGGCGTCCTTCTCGGCGTTGCGCTTCTGGATCTCGAGCTCGTACAGCTTCGCGGCCAGCATCTTCATCGCGGTGTCGCGGTTCTGGTGCTGGCTGCGGCCGTTCTGGCAGGCCACGACGATGCCGGTCGGCACGTGCGTGATGCGCACCGCCGATTCGGTCTTATTCACGTGCTGGCCGCCAGCGCCCGACGAGCGATACACGTCGGTCTTGAGGTCGGCGGGGTTGATCGTGATGTCGATGTTGTCGTCGACTTCCGGCGAGACGAACACCGAGGTGAAGCTGGTGTGCCGGCGGTTGTCGGAGTCGAACGGCGACTTGCGCACCAGGCGGTGCACGCCGGTCTCGGTCTTCAGCCAGCCGTAGGCGTAGTCGCCTTCGATGCGCACCGTCGCCGATTTGATGCCGGCCACGTCGCCGCCGCTGACTTCCATCAGTTCGGTCTTCCAGCCGCGCGATTCGCACCAGCGCAGGTACATGCGCAGCAGGATCTCGGCCCAGTCTTGCGCCTCGGTGCCGCCGGCGCCGGCTTGGATGTCGACGAACGCGCTGGCGCTGTCCATCTTGCCGCTGAACATGCGCTGGAACTCGAGCTTCTCCAGGTGCACCTGCGCGGCATCGACGTCGGCGACGACCGCGTTGAAGGTGTCCTCGTCGTTCTCCATCTCGGCGAGCTCAAGCAGCTCGAGCGCGCCGGTGAAGCCCTCATCGAGGGTCTTCAGGCCATGCACGACCTTCTCGAGCGCCGCGCGCTCGCGGCCGAGGCCCTGCGCCTTCTCCGGCTCGTTCCAGATCGTCGGGCTTTCCAGCTCGCGACTGACTTCCTCTAGACGTTCGACCTTCTGGTCGTAGTCAAAGGTACCCCCTCAGCACATCCAGCCGGCCCTTGAGGTCGGCGATGCGCTGGCGCACGGGATTGGTCTCCATGGCGCGTTCTCTGTGATTCGAAAGACCGCGGATTCTAGCAGGGGCGCGGCCGAGCCCGCGCTCAGGCCGCCCACCAGTGCCGGACCAGCAACTGCACGTCCCGGCGGCCGCGGAAATCGTCAAGGTCGAGCCCAAAGGCCATCCGGACGCGAGCGGGCGGTGCGCCGAGCGCCGCGCCACCGAAATGGATGGCGTTGATCGGACCAAGGCGGCCGGGCATGCCGAGTTCGAACTTGAGGTGGCGCTCGGCGAGGATCTTCCACGAGCGCACTTCGAATTCGCCGTCGAAGAGCGGCTCGGGGAAGCCCTGCCCCCACGGCCCGGCGAGGCGCAACGCCTCGGCGGTGGGGCGGTTCAATTCCTGCGGCGCGAGTTCGCCATCGGACCAGAGTTCGGACTCGCGCAGCTCGTCGGTGAGCCGGCGCGCCACGGCCGCCTCGAAGGCCTGCCGGAAGGCCTCGAAATTCGCCGCGTCGAGGCTGAGGCCGGCTGCCATCGCGTGGCCGCCATAGCGGAGGATCAAGCCGGGATGCAGAGCGTCGACATCGGCCAAGGCGTCGCGCACATGCACGCCGGGAATGGAGCGGGCCGAACCGCGCAGCGTCGTCGAGCCCGTGTCCGAGGGCGCGAAGGCGATCACCGGGCGATGCAGCTTTTCCTTGAGCTTCGAGGCCACCAGGCCGACCACGCCGGGGTGCCAGCCCTCGTCGCGCAGGCAGTAGGCGTCGTGCCCGCCCTCGGGCAGGGGCAGGGCCGAGGCGGCCGCTTCGGCGTCGTCCACCATCTGCTGCTGCAGCTCACGGCGCTCGGCATTGATCGCGTCGAGCTGCTTGGCCAACTGCATCGCGCGATCGGCCTCGTCAGTGAGCAGGCACTCGATGCCGAGGGTCATGTCCTCGAGCCGACCGGCGGCATTGATGCGCGGGCCGATGCCGAAGCCGATGTCCGTCGCCGTCAGCACCGGCAGACGGCGCTGGGCGACCTCGGCCAAGGCCAACACGCCCGGCTGTCCGCGGCCTTCGCGCAGGCGCTTGAGGCCCGCAGCGACCAGCAGACGGTTGTTGTCGTCGAGCGGCACGAGATCGGCCACGGTTCCCACGGCCACGAGGTCGAGCAGGCTCGAAAGGTCGGCCTCCGCGCCGGGCTCGCCACGCTCGCGCAGCCGCGCGCGCAGCGCGAGCAGCAGGTAGAACACCACGCCAACGCCAGCCAGCGCCTTGCTGGGGAAGCCGTCGTCGCGAAGGTTCGGATTAACGATGGCGTCGGCGGCAGGGAGTTCATCGCCCGGCAGATGGTGGTCGGTCACCAGCACCTGCCAGCCATGCGACTTCGCTGCCGCGACGCCGGCGAGGCAGGCGATGCCGGAATCCACGGTGATGACGAGGTCGGGCGCGATCGGCGCAAGCTCTTCCTCCACCAGCGCGGGCGATAGGCCATAGCCGTGGGCGATGCGGTGCGGGACGCGATAAGACACGTGCCTTGCACCGAGCAGGCGCAGGCCGCGCACCGCGACGGCCGTGCCGGTCGCGCCATCGCAGTCGAAATCACCCACGACGACAATGTGGGCCTCACGGCGCAGCGCGGCATGCAGAAGGTCGACGGCGGCGTCGATGCCGCCCAACTGCTGCGGAGCGAGCAGCTTCGCCAGCTTCAGCTCGGCCTGTTCGGCGGAAGCGATGCCGCGCGCCGCGTAGAGCCGCTGCAGCAGCGGCGGCACATGGGGCGGCCAGTCGCCAACGATCGGCGCAGCGCGGCGCCGAAGGACCGGCGAGGCCGTCACGCGAAGCCCTTGAAGACCGGCTTCCAGAACCGCCAGCGCTGGGCCGGCTCGAGCGAGACGAGATGACCATCGGCGAAATCGAGACGCAGCTCCGCGAAGGCGCCCTGCGCCATCGACGCCATCGCCAGCGCGAGCAGATCGTCGATGACCGCCCAACGCCGTTCGGCGCGCAGGTCGATCAGGCCGGGCTTCGTGGCATCGACGCGATCGCTCACGGTGGCGCCGGCCGCCTGCGCGTAGGCGGCCAACTCTGGGTCGGCCGTCGCAACGTGGCCGGCAGGCCCCTCGACCTGGTCGGGAAGCCTGCCCTCGCCCCAGAACCACAAACTGTTCGCGGGCGGCAGGCCGCGTCGCGCCCTCTCGGCATTCACCGGATGCTGGTGCATCAGCACCTGAGCCTCCCCCAGCAGGCTGCGCCAACGGCGCGCGTCGGGCCCCTCGGGCAGATAGGGGAAAGCGTCATCGCCGAGCGCCGCGAGCGGATGTGGGAACGTGGGTAGCCGCGTCTCGCGCGGACACTGCACCGACCAGGATTCCGCTTCGCGGGCTTCGAACGCGTAACCGAACTCGCCGAACAGCGGCCGCAGCGGGGCCATCAACGCCGACGACTCCTCGGCCGTAAGGCCGAGGTTGCCCCAGGCCATCAGCCGCGCGGTGGTGAGGTCGGGCTGCAGCCACACGGGATCCGCGCGCAGCCACTGGAACGGCTGCACATCGCTTTCGGGCTTGACGCTTCGCTCGATCAGGGCGGCGCTGGGCCAACGGCCGGCGGGGCGCACGCGGAACGGCCGTCGGAGCTGCGCGAGCTCGCCCGGCTCCACGCTCTCCTGCCTCGCACGCCCGAGCGCCTTGGCCAAGGCCGGCGAAGGCGGTTGCCCGGCAAAGTGTCGCCGCGCCGCGAGCAGCAGGATGAGCATGGCGTCAGGGGATGTAGCGGACGCCGGTGATCTCGAACTCGCGCTGGCCGCCCGGCGCGTCGATGGTGACGGTGTCGCCCTCGTGCTTGCCGATCAGCGCGCGCGCCACCGGCGAAGAGAGCGAGATCAGGCGCTGTTTGATGTCGCTCTCGAGGTCGCCCACGATGGTGTAGCTGACCTTGTCATCGGTGTCGACGTCGGCCAGCTCGACGGTCGCGCCGAAGACGATGCGCGAACCGGCGTTGAGCGACGCGATATCGATCACTTGCGCGTGCGAGAGCGTGGACTCGAGCTCCTTGATGCGGCCTTCGATGAAGCCCTGCATCTCGCGCGCCGCGTGGTACTCGGCGTTCTCCTTGAGGTCGCCGTGCGCGCGGGCCTCGGCGATGGCCTCGATGATCTTCGGACGGTCGACCGTCTTGAGCTTCTCGAGCTCCTCGCGGAGGCGCGTCGCACCCTTGCTGGTCAGCGGGGCTCTCATGCGTTCAATTCCTTGTGCAGTTCCTGCAGCGAGGTCACGCGCGGGTTGTTGCGCGCATCGATGGCCCCGACAAGTGCCCGGGCCCCAGCCACCGTGGTCGAGTAGGTGACGCGGTGCTGCAGCGCCTCGCGGCGAATGGAGAAGGAGTCGGCGATGGCGACCTTGCCTTCCGTGGTGTTGATCACGTAGCTGATTTCGCCATTCTTGATCAGATCGACAATGTGCGGGCGGCCCTCGGCCACCTTGTTGATACGCTCGACCTCGAGGCCCTCGGCGGCGAGGAAGGCCGCGGTGCCTTCGGTGGCGACCAGCTTGTGGCCGCGGGCCAGCAAGTCGCGGGCGATGGGCAGCAGCCGTGCCTTGTCGGCATCACGCACCGAGCAGAACACCTTCTTGCCGGGCGCCGGGGCCTTGATGTTGGCGGCTTCTTCGGCACGCGCGAACGCGTCCTCGAAGGTGGGGCCCACGCCCATGATCTCACCGGTGGAGCGCATTTCCGGGCCCAGGATCGGATCGACGCCCTGGAACTTGGCGAACGGGAAGATCGCTTCCTTCACCGAGAAGTACGGCGGGATGATCTCCTTCGTCGCGCCCTGCTCCGCCAGCGTCTTGCCCGCCATGCAGCGCGCGGCGATCTTCGCCAGCGGGCGGCCGATGGCCTTGGAGACGAAGGGCACGGTGCGCGAGGCGCGCGGGTTCACTTCCAGCACATAGACGGTGCAGGCCGCGAGACCCTGGGTCACATCGCCCTGGATCGCGAACTGCACATTCATCAGGCCCACCACCTTCAGGGCC
>JAIXTZ010000005.1 GCA_027483745.1 Lysobacteraceae bacterium | reverse complement strand
GTCGGCATGGGCCAGCGCGACCATGGCGCCGACGACGACGATGCCATGCACGAAGTTCGAGCCCGACATCAGCGGCGTGTGCAGGATCACCGGCACCCGCGAGATGATTTCGTGGCCGCAGAACGCGGCCAGCATGACGATGTACAGCGCGACGAACCCGTCCATCCGTTTCCCCATGTGGCGAGCCCGATGGGCTCCTGTCCCCGGCCCCATCTTAACCATGGGATGAACGTCGCCCGCGAGCGGTCAACGCATCGGGATCGCATGGCGTTATGGCCGACACGGCAACCGCCGTGATCCCGGAGCCCCGCCATGCGCCAACCCTCCCTCTCCCGCCTCGCTCTTGCTGCCTTCCTCATCGGTGCCTCCGCCGCCTCCGCCCACGCGACCGGCCCCGTCGCCGACCGCTGGGAAGCCCGTGGCGACCGCGTCGACCAGCGGCTCGATGCCCGTGGCGACGCCGCCGAAGCGCGCCTCGACGCCCGCGGCGACCGCATCGACGAGCGCCTCGACCATCGCGCCGACATGGCCGACGCCCGCGGACGCGATCAGCTCGCCGACCACCTCGATCGCCGCGGCGACCGCATCGACGCGCGCCTGGACCAGCGCGGCGAACGCCGCAACGACCACCTGGACGCCCGCGGGGACCGGCTGGAGCGCCGGGCCGACCGGATCGGCCAGCGCCGCCAGGGCCGTCGCGGCTGAGTCCCCGGAGCGGCGCACCGTCAACCGAATCCGTACCGCTGCGTTATCGTCCCCATGGATGGCCACGGACCCGCACGCCCCTTGAGCCCGAACGTGGCCCTGCCGGAGATGGCGCTCGATGGCTTCCTCGCCAGCGTCGAGCGCCGCGCCTTCCGCCTGGCCGAGCTGGCGCTTGGGCACCGCGAGGACGCGCTCGATGCCGTGCAGGACGCGATGATCGCCTTCCTCGGCTATCGCGAGCGTCCGCAGTCGGAGTGGCCGGCGCTGTTCTTCAGCGTGCTGCGCAGCCGGATCACCGACCGGCACCGCCGCAACACCGTGCGCCGCCGCGTGCTTGCCGTCTTCGGCGTGCGCGACGAGGAGGAGGCCGAGGACCCGATGGCCCAGATCGCCGACACCGCGCCCGGTCCGGCCGAGGCGGACGAGCGGCAGCGTGCGTGGAAGGCGCTGGGCCAGGCCCTGCGCGCCCTGCCGCGGCGCCAGCGCGAGGCCTTCCTGCTGCGCGAGCTGCAGGGCCTCTCCGGCGCCGAGACCGCCGCCGCGATGGGCTGTACCGAGGGTTCGGTGAAAACCCACCTGTTCCGCGCGCAGGCCGCGCTGCGGACCCAACTGGACGATTGGCGATGAACACCTCCGACAACGGCCGCCTCCATCGCGCTCGCGTCCTCTTCGAGGCGCAGGTCGAAGCCGTGGATGGCCCCACGGCCACCGCCCTTCGCGCCCGCCGCCGCGACGCCCTCGCGACGGCCCCGGCTCGACGGCGCTCGCTCTGGTGGTGGCCGGCCAGCGGCGTCGCCACCGCGGCACTGGCCGTGGCGCTGTGGCTGCCGCGAACCGATGGGCCCGCCGCCGCGCTCCCGGCGGGCTCGGACGGCATGACTGCCTCGACCCCTGCGACGGTGCCGCCGGTCGATCCCGGCGCGCCCATGGCGGTGGACGACGAGGCCACCGACGCCGCGCGCTTCGCCGATACGGCCCTCGTCGAACTTGAGGACGACGCCGAGTTCTACGCCTGGCTCGCCACCCTGCCGGACGACGCGGCCAGCCCCAACGATCCCCGGACCTTGCCCGCCGCAGGGCCGCATGAAGGACTCACGCTATGACCCGCACCCTCGCCCTCAGCCTCCTGATCCTCGCCGCCGGAACGGCGGCCGTCGCCTCGGCGCAGGCGCCCGCGGCACGTTCGTGGGAATCGCTGTCCGAGGCGGAACGGGCCGCGCTCATCGCGCCGACGCGTGAGCGCTGGGAACGCGCCACGCCGGAGCAGCAGCAGCGCTACCTCGACCGTGCCCGCTTCTGGGCCAGCCTCACGCCCGAACAGAAGCGCCTGGCCCGGGCCGGTGCGGAGCGCTTCCGCCGAGCCGATCCGGAGCAGCGCGGCCACTTGCGGGAAGTCTGGCGACGCTTCCAGACGCTGCCGCCCGCCGAGCGGGAAGCCGCCCGTCGCACCTGGGAATCGCTGAGCCCCGCGCAACGGCGGGCGTGGCTGGAGGCCGGCGGCCCCGGCGTGGCACCGCCGCCCGCCAACGACCCGCCGCGCTGAGCGACGGGCCGGAATCGGAGATCAGGCCGTCGCGGCCGCCTCGGCGCGCACCCAGCAGCTCTTGTCGATCAGCTCGTCGTTCCAGTCGAGCGTGATCGCGCCGTCCTTCAGGAACAGGCTGACGAAGTTCAGCAGGTTGCGGGCGTACATCTCGCTGGCATGCACGGCACCGCTGCTGGCGAGGTTGAGCGGGCCGGCGACGGTGACGCCGCCGTGCTGCACGTTCTCGCCCGGGGTCGTCAGCTCGCAGTTGCCGCCGGTCTCGGCGGCGAGGTCGACCACCACGCTGCCCGGCTTCATGCCAGCCACCATCGCGGCGGTGATGATCTTCGGCGCGGCGCGGCCCGGCACGGCGGCCGTGCACACGACAACGTCGATGCCCTTCAGGTGGTCGGCGAGGCGCTGCTGCTGCAGGGCGCGCTCCTCGGCGCTGAGCTCGCGCGCGTAGCCGCCGCTGCCGGCGGCCGACACGCCGAGGTCGAGGAATTTGCCGCCCAGCGATTCGATCTGCTCGCGCGTCTCCGGGCGCACGTCGAAGCCTTCGACCTGGGCACCGAGCCGGCGCGCCGTGGCGATGGCCTGCAAACCGGCGACGCCGGCGCCGACGACGAGCACTTTCGACGGGCGGATCGTGCCGGCCGCCGTGCTCAGCATCGGGAAGAAGCGCGGCGCGAGCTGGGCGCCAAGCAACACGGCCTTGTAGCCGGCCATGCCGGCCTGCGAACTCAGCACGTCCATGGCCTGCGCGCGCGTGGTGCGCGGCAGCTTTTCCATGGCGAAGGCGGTGGCGCCGCGCGCCTTCAGCGCGGCCTCGCGGTCGCCGGGCGCGTGGGCGGCGAGCATACCGACGACGATGGCGCCGGGCTTCAGTGTCGCCAACGTGGCGGCATCGGGCGACTGCACGCAGAGCAGCAGGTCGGCCTCGGCCAATGCCGTGGCGCCATCCGCGCCTCCGGCGGCCTCGTAGGCAGCATCGGGGAATCCGGCGTCGGCGCCGGCGTCACGGGCCACGCGCACCTGCGCGCCGAGCACCGAAAGCTTCTTGGCCGTTTCCGGGGTGATCGCGACGCGGCGTTCGCCAGCGGCGGTTTCCTTCAGGCAGACCACGGTGACCGGCATCGGCGCGTCCTCGGATGGGGAGCCCCGATGCTAGCCCACGGTTCAGGCGCTGTCCTGCCTCAGGCGATGTCCTGCTTCAAGCGGCCGACCATCCGCTGCAGCGCGTCTTCGAAGGCACCACCCTGGGCATCGCGCAGCTGCAGCTTGCCGAGCTTCTTCAGGGCGCCCAGTTCCTCGATGGAGGCCACCAGCATGCGGACGCCGCGACGATTGACGAACATCAGGCGGTTCGAGATCGGCGAAATCCACGCCAGCTTGGCCGGGGCCAGCTTCTCGTCCTCGCCGGCCAGGCTGATCCAGTCGCCGACCTTGAGCTCGCGAAGCTGGGCCAGATCGTCCGGATCGACGTCCGGGACGGCGTCGGTGCCACCGACGATCTTCAGGCGCGGCTGGGCCGGGACCGGCGGCGGCTCCGGGGCGACGCGAAGCACCGCGGCGGCCTGCTGGGCAGCCACGGCGTCACCGCGGCGCTGCGCTTCGATGCCGTCGGCGATGGCCTTGATGACGCCGTCCACGGCCTCGCCCTGCACGCCCGAACTGCCCAGCACGACGACGAGATCGGCGCTCAGGCCCTGCATGGCCGTGGGGATGCTGATGCCCGCCGCCTTGCCGCCCGGCAGCAGGTCGAGCAATTTGTCGGCCAGAGACAGCGCGGCCGACCAGGCGACGGATTCGGTCCCTTCGCGCAGCGCGACGAGGGAAAGGTGGTGCGACCAACTGCGCGCGAGAAACTCGCGGAGCGCCGCGGGCACCTTGCGGCCGTCCACGCGATTCGACACTTCGCCGCCGGCCTGCACGCGGGCGTGCTCCAGACGTTCCTGCCCGCGCTGCGCCTCGGCGGCGCGCTTCTCGGCCAGTTCGACGCGCTTCTGGTGCTGTTCGAGGAAGCCGCGCAGCTCCGACTCGAGCGTTTCGAAGATGGCGACGTCTTCGTTGAAATCACCGACGAGGGTGTCGACCACCTGCTCGGCCTTGCCGAGCATCTCGCGCTCGTGCGCGCTCTGGCCGCCGTTGCCCTCGCAGGCCTCGGTGACGGCATTGAGCAAGCGGCGCGCCGGGTGCGTGCGGTACATGAACATCTGGCGGTCGAGCAGGGCCACCTTGACGTAGGGCACGACGAGGCGACTCACCAGGTTGCGCGCGCGCTGCTCGAAATCGTGCTCGTCGAACAGCACGTCGAAGAGCATGCCGACGAGATCAACCGCGTCTTCCTCGTCCGGGCTGATTCGCACCTGGTCCGGCGACAGGCCGATGCGGCGGGCGCTTTCGAGCAGATCACGCTTCAAGAGGACGGAGAGCGAGGCCTCGTGGCGCTCCATGGTCTCGAGCACCGAGGGTGGCACTTCCGTCTGCATCAGCGAGAGCACGGAGAGCATCTCGGTGGTCTGCAGGGCACGGCGCTCGGGCAGGCCCTGGCCCACGGCGCCGGCGGCCGGGCCGCCGGACTGCTGCGGGCGCAGGGCGCGGAGCATCTCACGCAGCAGACTGAAGACGTTGGCATCGTCCTGCGACGTCGGCGCCGAGTGGCCGTGGCCCTGCATGTAGCTGCCGGCGTCGTGGTCCGCCAAGGACGACGCGGCGCCGGGATGCGATGGCGCGGGCGGCGCACTGGGGCGCGACGCCGCGCCACCGGGACGTGGCGAGGCGCCGGGACCGATGCCCTGGCGGGGCACGAGGCCGGCGGCGGTGAAGCGCTGCAGCAGCGGATCGAGCACGTCGTTGAAGCGCGCCAGCAGCTCGCGCTCGTAATACTTGTAGAGCACCACCTGCAGCATGTTCGGCAGCTCGATGCCCTGCACGGCGCGATGGAGCGCGTGGCCGAAATTCAGCGGGCTCAAGGGATTCTGGCGCGGCGCGAGCGACTCGACGCCCATGATCTTCGCCAAGGCCCGGCCCAGCGCGTCCAGCGAGTGGCCGTGCGCGCGCTGCAGCGCTTCGACAATCAGGTCGGAGGCCAGCTGCTGCTCGAGCTCCTGCTCATCGACGAGGCTCAGGCGCAACCCATCGGCGGAGGCCTGCTTCGGCTCGATCAAGTCATCGAACAGCGCCTCGTACTGGCGCGCGAACTGGCGCTCGATCGTGGCGCGCGTGCTGCGCAGGGTGTTCATCGCCTCGAGTCGGGGCGAGCGCGCGAACGGGTCGGCGCCCTCGCCCTCCTTCTGCGCGAGATCGAACATCCAGTCGTCCGCCTTGCCCAGCACCGTCAGCACGAGCGACGACAACTGCTCCACCACCGAGCGGCGGGTGTAGCGCAGCAGTTCGTCGTAGGTGGGCGGTCGGGAACTCACGGGCGTCATCGTCGGGGTGGGGCGGGGGCAAGCACGCGAGGATAGTGGGCGCGTTGACACTTGCAAACCGTGACGGGTCTGGCAGTTGGCTGCGACCGGACAGCGCCCCGTTACAATCGGGGGATGGACCTTCTCCCCGCCTTGATGCAGCGCCGTTCCGTACCCAGCCGCCTGCTTGGCGCCCCGGGGCCCGATGCCCCCCAGCGCCGCGCCCTGTTCGAGGCCGCGATGCGCGTGCCCGACCACGGCAAGCTGGCACCCTGGCGATTCCTCACCATCGAAGGCGACGCCCGGCACCGGCTCGGCGAACGCCTCGCCGCCCGCGCCAAGGCGCTCGACCCCCACGCCCCGCAGGCCGCCATCGACAAGGACCGCGAGCGGTTCAGCTTCGCGCCGCTGATCGTCGCGGTGATCGCCACCCCGGTCGAAGGCCACAAGGTGCCGGTGATCGAGCAGCTGATGTCCGGCGGGGCCGTCTGCTTCGCCCTGCTGCAGGCCGCGCAGGGCCTCGGCTTCGGCGCGCAGTGGCTCACCGGCTGGGCCGCCTACGACCGCGAGATCCTCGAGGGCCTCGGGCTGGCACCGCACGAGCAGCTGCTGGGCTACATCCACATCGGCACGCCGCAGGGCGAGGCCCCGGAGCGCCTTCGCCCCGCGCTGGACACCAAACTGACGGCATGGACACCGTGACACCCATCGCGGCGAACGCCGTGCACCTCGTCGATTCGAGCCTCTATGTCTTCCGCGCCTGGCACGGCACCCCGATCGAGGCGAGCGACGAGGACGGCTGGCCCGTCAATGCCGTGCACGGCTTCGCGCGCTTCCTCTGCGAACTGATCGAGCGCACCCGCGCCGATCGCCTGGCGCTGGCCTTTGACGAAGCGCTGGACTCCTGCTTCCGCAACGCGATCTACCCGGCCTACAAGGCGCACCGCGACCCGGCGCCCGAGGAACTGAAACGGCAGTTCGCGCACTGCAAGGCGCTGGGCGAGGCCATGGGCCTGCCGGTGCTCGCCCACGTGGAGTACGAGGCCGACGACCTGATCGGCACCGCCGCCGCGCAGGCGCGACGCGATGGCCACGCCGTGGTGATCGTCTCGGCCGACAAGGACATGGCCCAGCTGCTCGACGAGGGCGACTGGCAGTGGGATTTCGCCCGCAACGAGCGCTGGGACTGCGCCGGCGTGAAGCCGCGCTACGGCATCCACGCCCATCAGGTGGCGGACTACCTCGGCCTCACCGGCGACGCCAGCGACAACATCCCCGGCGTGCCCGGCATCGGCCCGAAGACCGCCGCCACCCTGCTGGCGGTTTACGGCTCGATGGACACGCTGTTGGCCAAGCTCGACGAGGTGCCGCTGCTGAAACTGCGCGGCGCCGCCCAGCATGCAGTGCGGCTGCGCGAGCACCGCGAATCGGCCCTGCTCTCGCGCCGGCTCGCCACCATCGTCCGCGACGCCCCGCTGCCCGGTGATTTCGACGCCGCACGGCGCCGCGCACCGGACGGCGAGGCGATCGACCGGCTGTGCGAGCGCCTGCGCATCGGCCCGATGACCCGCCGCCGCCTGCAGGACGCCGCGAGGATGCCGACTTGAAAGGAGCGCCATGAACCCGAAGCACGAAGGCCAGGCGCAGGTCGCCTGGGAAGGCCGCTGGCTGCGCATCCGCACGCGCGGCACTTGGGAATACGTCGAGCGCACCCATGCCGAGGGCAAGGCGGTGATCATCATCGCCGTGACCCCCGAGCGGACGCTGCTGTTCGTCGAGCAGTTCCGCGTTCCGCTGCAGCAGCGCACCATCGAAATGCCCGCC
>JAIXTZ010000143.1 GCA_027483745.1 Lysobacteraceae bacterium | reverse complement strand
ATCGTCGGTTCGCTCAACAAGAAGGGCGCCGGCCAGTTCGTGCTGCCGGGCCTGCTGAAGATCACCTCGGTCAGCGTGCCGGCCAAGCCGAAGCGCAAGGGCATCAACCCGTTCACCAAGGAAGAGCAGTGGTTCGCCGCGAAGCCGGCCTCGACCAAGGTCAAGGTGCGTCCGCTGCGCAAGCTGAAGGCCGCCGCGGAGTAATCCTGCGCGCGCCGCGGCTCGGCGCCGATCGCGGCGCAGTCGCCTGAACGCCGAACGGCCGGTCCCTCGCGGGGCCGGCCGTTTTTCTTCGGCAGCCATCGCGCGGCTCAATCCTTCGCGGGACAGTGGCTCGCCAGGTAATCGCCATGCGGCGGGAGCTGCCGCAGCTGGCGCTCGATGCCGCCCCGGATCGATTCGAGGAAGCCGTTCAACTCGGCGTCCGGCATCAGGCGCGTGACGGGATGCCAGCCGTGAGGCTCGACGCCCTGCCCCAGCATCACCTGCACCCACGAGTTCTCGGCGAACAGCTCGTTCGGCACGCGAAAAACCTTCGCGGTCTCGCGGAACAGGTCGATGCGGTGCTGCAAGGTCGAAGGGATGGCCATCGTCGCCGCTTCCTGCCAGAACGGCGTGTCGCGCCGGTTCGTGACGTGGTAATGCAGGATGATGAAGTCGCGGATGTGGACGATCTCCGCGGCCGACTGCTGGTTGTACTCGTCGATGTCCGCCTGGCGGATCACGTCCGGGAAGCACTGCAGCAGGCGGATCAGACCGCGCTGGATCAGGTGGATGTTGGTCGACTCCAGCGGCTCGAGGAAGCCGCCCGCCAGCCCGATCGCCACGCAGTTCTTCTCCCACGCGCGCAGCCGCTGCCCGGGCGTGAAGCGCAGCAGGCGCGGATCGAACAGCGGCTCGCCCTCGAGGCTGCCCAGCAGCGTGGCCTTGGCGCGGTCGTTGTCGATGAAGCGGCTGGAGAACACGATGCCGTTGCCGCCGCGCTGCTGCAGCGGGATGCGCCACTGCCAGCCGGCGTCGCCGGCGATCGAGCGCGTGTAGGGGCGCGGCGCGCGGGACTGCGTGGTCTGCACGGCGAAGGCGCTGTCGCAGAACAGCCAGTGCGACCAGTCCTCGTAGCCCACCCCCAGCGTCTCGCCGATCAGCAGGCCGCGGAAACCGGTGCAATCGACGAACAGGTCGCCTTCGACCCGGCCACCGCCCTCCATCTCGAGCGCCTCGACGTGGCCGTCGTCGGCGCGCGTCACCACCCGGGCGATCTTGCCTTCGACGCGCTTCACGCCGAAGCCCTCGCTGAAGCGGCGCAAATAGCGCGCATAGCGGCCGGCATCGAGATGGAACGCGTAGTTGATCCCCCCGTTCGGCAGGTGCGCGAAGCGCTCCTCCTGCGCGGCGCGCAGCTCGAAGCAGTAGTCGCCGTAGTCGCGCGCGAGGCCGCGCTTCTGCGCCTCCAGCCAGAAATGCTGGAAGCCGGCCGTCCAGTGGTCGCGGCCGGTGGTACCGAAGGAGTGGATGTAGTGCTGGCCGACGTCGCGCCAGTTCTCGAAGGCGATGCCCAGCTTGATCGTGGCCTGCGTGGCGGCCATGAACTCCTGCTCGTTGATGTCGAGCAGGCGATGGAAGGTCACCATCGTCGGAATCGTCGCTTCACCGACGCCGACCGTGCCGATCTCCTCGGATTCCACGAGGGTGATGTCGAGCACCTTGCCCAAGGTCTTCGAGAGTGCCGCCGCGGCCATCCAGCCGGCTGTGCCGCCGCCAGCGATGACCACCCGGCGCACCGGACGCCCCTGCCCTGCTCCACTCATCGCGCCACGCTCCCCGTACAAGTCATTTCTTCAATCGCTGCTTCAATCGTTCGCGCAGGTCGCCGGCCCGCGCGGCGTCGAACGGCGCCAGCAGGCGCCGCGCGTGTTCAGGGATGTGCGCCAGGGTGTCGTCGCCGGCCTCGAACACGTAGTGCCGGAACAGCGCCTGCCACGCCGCGCGCTGGTTCGCCGGCAACTCGCGGAACGCGAGCAGCGACAGCATCAGCGCGTTCATCGGCGGCTCCATCCACTCCGGCACGCCGCGCCACCAGTAGTTCACCAGCACGTTGAACGGCTCGAGCCCCTCGACGTGGTGCCACCACAGGCTGGGAATGAACAGCGCGTCGCCGGGTTCGAGTTCGACCACCAGCGCATGGCGCAAGGCCTCGGCGAAGCGCGGGAAGCGCTCGAAGTCCGGCGTGGCGAAATCGACGAGGCTGATCGCCTGGCCCGCCGGCGTGACGTCCAGCGGACCGATGTAGAGGTTGCCCACCTGCTCCGGCGGGAACAGCGTGAACCGGCGCCGACCCGCGGCGACGCAGGCGAGGTTGTCCGGCACGTCGTGGTGCGCGGCGATGCGGCTGCGATTGCCGAGCCACACGCTGGCCAAGGCCTCCTCGGGCACCCCGGGCGGCGGCGGATGCTGCGCCTCGAAGCCGGGCAGGTAGGTCGAGAGGGTCGCCGAGCCGACGTAGACCGTCGGCGGCGCCGGATCGTCGTGCAGCCGGCGCAGGGTGTCGAGCACGGCCGAGAGCGGCGCGCGTTCCGGGCGGAAGTTGAAGCCCGTCAGGGTGTCGTCGTAGAAGACGCGGCCCTTCGCCTCGGGCGGAACGATCTGCGCGGCCATCGGCAGGCCCGCGTCGTACGAGGCCAGATGGTCCATGGCCTCCTTGGGCGCGCGGCGTGCGGCGGCGACCAGCGGCCAATCCGCCACCAGACCACGGAATACGCGCGGCGTCGTGAGCCCCGCCGGCAGCGCGGCCCGCTCGACGCTGGCCTCGGCGACCGGCTCAGGCATGCCGGAGCGTGCGCTGGCTGCGCGCGATCAGGCCGCGGAACTGCGACAGCGACGCGATCGCCATGTGGATGGGCAACAGGTGCCCGTCGCGATGGAGCGCGACGAGGGCCTCGGGCGCGAGCTGGGCGAGGCGCTCCTCGTGGATCGTGTAGAAGCCCGCGAGCCGATGGGTGCCGCCGTCGCCTTCGGCGACGTCAAGAACGAAGGATTCCAGCAGGTCATGGCGCAGCAGGGCCTCGACGAAGCCCGGCACCGAGGCCAGGCCTTCATGCAGCGTGCCCAGCAGCTCGCTGATGCGCTCGAGATAGGGCGTGGTGCCGCCGTGGGCATTGAACAAGGCCTCGCCGGCGGTCGTGGAGACCCGCGGGTGGTCGAGATCGATGTGCACCGACAGTGCGTCGCCATCGCGACCGATGAGGAAGGGCTGGCGCTCGATGGCCATCGGCACGTAATGCGCATCCCAATAGCTGCCCTGCAGGAACAGGTTCTCGCCCTCGCGAAGGCCAAGCAGGCCCACCGGCAGGAAGTCCCCAAGCGCGGTCTTGGTGAACACGATCGGGTAATGCGCCTGCAGGCTGCGGAACTCGGCGGGGAACGTCACCACCGACATCAGGCCATCGCCATAGGCGATGCCGTGCGCGGTGATCACCCGCAGATCGCGGTGCTGGTTGGCGTCGAGGGGCACGTGGCGTGGCATGGATTTCCTTCAGACGCGCGGCAGGCCGCGGGTGGCGATATGGTCGAGCAGGGCCCGATGTGGCGGCAGGGCGGCGAGCATCCGCCGGCGGCGCTGGTCGACCTCGGCGAAAACCGCCTCGGCACGCCGTGGGTCGTCGCAGCGCCGCGGCGTCCGCGCCTCGGGCCGCACGCCCATGCCGTAGAGGACGTACTGGTAGCTGGCCGCGGGAAACATCTCCTGCGCGCGCGGCAGATCGTGCCGCGAGGGCGGCTGGCGACGCCACAGGGACAGGCCTTCGCGCAGCGCCTCGGTCCACGTGGCGGGATCGCGATGGCGGCGCCAGTACTCGCTGTCGTCGCGACGCGAGACGGCGTAGTGCAGTTTCAGGAAATCGATCACGCGCTCCCAGCGGTAGCGGAACGCGTCGTTGAATCGGCGCGCGAGGCGCGGCAAGTCCTCGCGCTGCGTCGGGAACTGCTCGGCGAGCGACCACGCGGCGAGTTCGACGAGCACCAGCGAGGACGCCTCGAGCGGCTCGACGAAGCCGGCCGCGAGGCCCACGCCCACGCAGTTGTGCACCCAGCACTCCCGCCGATAGCCCGGCTCGAGGGTGATCAGGCGCGGGGACTTGGCGAGGCTGTGTTCGGCGGCGCCGGTGCGGCGCGCGTGGTCGAGCAGGCGCGACGCCGCTTCGTCGTCGCTGCAGTCGCGGCTGCTGTAGACGTGGCCCAGGCCCCGCCGCGTCGGCAGGCCGATGTCCCAGACCCAACCGGCCGGCTGCGCGGTCGCGGTGGTCTGGCAGGCCACCGCAGCGTCTGGCCGGGCGTAATCCACCTGCAGCGCCAAAGCCCGGTCATTGAAGAGGATGTCGGTGCGATCGACTTTCGGGACGCCGAAGTGATCGCCGATCAGCAGCGAGCGCAGTCCGCTGCAGTCGACGAAGAGGTCGGCCTCCAGCGCGCCGTTCCCGCGGGTCTCGAGCGCGGCGATGCCCCCATCATCAGCAGGCACCACCGCCACCATGTGGTCCGCCACATGACGCACGCCGAGGCGCTCGACGGCGTGGCGCCGCAGCATCGTCCCCAGCTTGGTCGCATCGAGGTGGTAGCCGTAATTGGCCACGGCCGCGTACTCCGGCGTGGCGAACTGCTTCGGCCCGAGGCCGGCCTCGCACAGCGCCGGCTGTGGACCGACGAGGTCGGCGAAGTCGGCGGCCGCCCCGCGAAGCCGCCAGGCGGCGGCCGGATTGAGGTCCGGATACCCCTCGGGCAGGGCGAAGGGGTGGTAGTAGCGGTCCTGCGCACCGCCGTCGGCCCAGCCGACGAACTTCGAGCCCTGCTTGAAGGCGGCGTCGCAGTCGCGCACGAGGTCGGTCTCGGCGATGCCGATGGCCCGCAGGGTGTCCCGCATGCTCGGCCACGTGCCCTCGCCGACGCCGATCGCGCCGACCTCGGGCGACTCGAGGACCGTCACCTCGATGCCGCCCGGACCGCCGAGTTCGGAGGCGAGCACGCCGGCCGTCAGCCAGCCGGCGGTGCCTCCTCCCAGGATCACGACCCTCCGCATACCGCTTCCTCCGGTGTCCGGCGGGCCGATCCCACTCAGAACTTGTAGCGCACCCCGAGCATATAGCGCGGACCGCCCTGGGTCGCGAAGAGCACCTGGCGCTCGTTGCGGCCGTGGACGCGCTGGGTCTCGTCGGTGAGGTTGATGCCTTCGAACGAGAACACGAGGTTGTCGGTGTACGAGTAGCTGATGTTCATGTCGACCTGGCCATAGGCCTCGACGTAGCCCGGGTTCGGGCCGGCACCGTCGAAGCGACCCGCGAGGAACTTGTCGCGCCAGTTGTAGGCCAGGCGAAGCTGCCACGGCCCCTGCTCGTAGAAGCCGACCAGGTTGGCCGAGTCGCTCAGGCCCTCGAGCGCGAACTGCTCGCCGAGCACGAGGTTGTCGTAGGTCAGGCCGGAATCGACGATGGTGTAGTTCGCCGAGACACCATAGCCGCTCTCGCCGAACATGTGCTGCAGGTTGAACTCCCAGCCGTCCAGCGAGGCCGCGCGCTGGTTCGCCGGCGCGGTGATGCGGAACTGCGCGATCGGATCGCCGGGCTGGCCGAGGATGGTGCCCGTGCGGTTGCCGCTCGAATCGACGCCCGTGCGGGTGACGCCCGGCTGGCCGTTGAAGTTGTCGAAGATGTAGTTCCGGATGCACACCACGTCGGCGACGATGCAGCCGTTGGCGATGGCGGCGTTCCAGCGCGCGCCGCCCACCGGCGTGCGCAGCTCGAAGGGCGTGTCGACGATCTGCGTGACACCGATGTAGTTGTCGATGTTCTTGCGGAAGTAGCCGGCGGCGACGTAGCTGCCTTCGCCGTAGTACCACTCGATCGACAGGTCGAAGTTGTGCGACAGCAGCGGCTCGAGGTCCGGATTGCCCTGGGCGCCGGTGCCACCGTCGACGCGCACCAGGTCGTTGAGCGTCTGCCCACCCTGGATGTCACCCCAGCCCGGGCGGCCGATGGATTCGCCGTAGCTGCCGCGCAGCACCACCGCGTCGGTGATCTCGAGCGACAGATCGAGGTTCGGCAGGAGGTAGTCGTACGAGCCCTCGAGGGTCGTGAAGCCCTGCGCGCCGCGGAGGATGCTGAACTCGTTCGCCGAACCCCAGGAGATGCCCGTCGCCACCGGCACGAGGGCCGACGAGGTCACGTCCGTCTCCTCGTAGCGAACGCCGAGCGCCACGTTCAAGGGCATCGAGAAGTCGAACGTGTTGCTCCACTGCACGTACGCGCTGCGCGACTCCTCGAGGACGCGGCGATCCGTGGTGAAGTTGTTCGACGCGAGGTACTGGTTCGGGTCGTTGCCGGCGCGCGCCCACGCTTCGGCGGCGGCCTGGCGCACCGCCGCGAAGTCCCAGACGAAGAACGCGTCGGTGAAGCCCGGCGCGTTGTGGCCCGGGAAGGCGTTGAAGTAGCGCCCGATGTTGTCGCGCTGCCACAGGCTGTCGGCGTAGTCGCCGGCGCTGGTCGCGCCGCCCCAGGTGTCGAGCTGGACGTTCGAGAAGGCCGAACGGTTGCGGACGTCGGTCGTCGACACGCCGAAGTCCAGCTTCGAGTAGTTCTCGAACTCGAACTGGCCCGTCACCTGGGTCTGCTCGACCTCGGACTTCATGTAGCTGTTGCGGAAGCTCGAGCCGGTGACGAGCATGCCGGCCGGGTCGATCTGCGACATGCCGGCGGGCAGGCGCACGTTGAGGATCGGGAAGTCACCCGAATAATCGACCGACGTGGTGCCGCGGAAGAAGCCGGCCGTGCCCAGCACGCCCGAGGAACCGAACGGGCTGTCGGCGCCCGAGGTCGCCTGCGAGTCGTGGTGGTCCAAGGCCAAGGTCAGCGAGTCGTTGACCGTCCACTCGAGGTTGAAGCCCAGCGAGGTGTTCTCGTTGCGGGTGGCGTTCTGCGCGCCGCCCATCGCCAGGTCGCTGTTGGCCGCGGGGATGAACTCGGAATAGAAGATCGGCGCGGCGACCGGCCCGTTGGTCCAGGCGCTGCTCGACGGGCCGAAGTTGAACCACACCGAGAGCTCGTTGCGCTGGGTCTGGATCTTGTTCTCGGAGTAGGTGTAATCGAGGGTCGCGACGAGGTTGTCGGTCGGCGCGAACTGCAGGGTCAGCTGGCCGTTGGTGCGCTCGCGGGTGATGCCGTTGACGCTGTAGTTCAGGTTCTGCGGCACCGAGTACAGGTCGGTGGCGCCCGGGCGGTTCGTGATGTTCTCCGAGCCCGGCGTGCCCGGCTGCGGGATCGTGCCCCAGTTGTTCTCGTCGCCGCGGAAGGTGCGCCATCCGCCAGGCGTCGAGGCCTGGCTGTAGCCGGAGTCTCGCTGCTGCCAGCTGCCGGTGAAGGCGACGCCGATGCGGCCGTCAGCGAAGGTGTTGCTGAAGATGCCGGAGACTTCCGGGGTGAAGGCGTCCCCCTGCAAGGCCGACGGCAGGTTGTCGGCCGAGGTGTCGTTGACGCCCTTCAGGCCCAGGTTCGCGCGGAAGCCCGGCGCGTCGAGCGGGCGCGTGGTCTTGATGTTGATCGTCGCGCCGATGCCGCCGGTCGACGACGCGGCGCGGCTGGTCTTGTAGACCTCGACGGCCGAGATCGCCTCGGAGGCGAGGTTGCCGAAGTCGAAGGCCCGGGAGTTCGAGGGGCCGGTGTCGGCGATGCTCGAGGCCGGCATCTGCCGGCCGTTGAGCAGCACGAGGTTGAAGTCGGGGCCGACGCCGCGCACCGTGACGCGCGAACCCTCGCCGTTGGCGCGATCGATCGACACGCCGCTGATGCGCTGCAGGGATTCGGCGAGGTTGGTGTCGGGGAACTTGCCGATGTCCTCGGCGATGATGCCGTCGACGACGCCCTGCGCATCGCGCTTGACGTTCATCGACGACGCGAGGCTGCTGCGGATGCCGGTGACGACGACCGCATCGAGCGTGGCGACGTCGTCCTCCTCGTCCGTCGACGCTTCGGCATCAGCCTGCTGCGCGAGCGCGATGCCGGGCGAGGCCAACGCGAGCATCAGGGCAACGGCCAGGCGATGGCGCTGCGGAACGGATGGCTTTCCTTTCATTGCGAGTCCCTCCCCAGGACAGATCACTTCACTTCGCGTGGGTGCGGCAGGACGACCCGGAGCCCCGGATCGTCGGCTAGAGCAATTGCACTACGGCATGACAGCGTTGTCAACCACCCCGACAGGGGGCAGCGCGGGGCCCAGACGCCGCGACGGACTAGTCGCGGTCGCAGGCCAGGGTCGTCGTCGCGGCGGGGCCGAAGGCCACGCGGGACACCGCCAGGTCGAGGGGACCCTCGGTATCGATCTCGACGACGCGGCGCACCGCGCTCAGCGGCGCACCGATGCGGCTGAAGCACGCCAGCGGAATCGAGACCTCCCGCCACTCGCCGGGCACCAGCGACGCCAACAGCGGGTCGAGCGCCAGCGACGAGCCGGCCACGCCAAGGCGCACCGGCACCTGCGGTGCGGAAGACCCCGTTACCCGCAGCGTCAGCACGAGGTTCTGTTTCGCCGCTGGCAGGGCGCGAAGATCCACGGCCTGCGCCGCCTCCAGCCAGACGCGGCCACGGGCGCCGCCCTTCCAGGCAAAGCGGCGCGCGTCCTCCTGGGCACGGTGGTCGACCGCGCTGGCCACGAGGCTCGCCACCGCGTTCCCGCTCGGGAAGCGCTCAAGGGCCTGTCCGCGCTGCTCGCTGTCGGCGATCCACCACGACCACCCGTCGGCCACCGTGCCGCGCGCGAATAGGGTCTCCGGCAAGCCGTCGCCCGTGCTCGCCACGCCGGAGTCTTCCGACAGCATGGGGGTGGCCGCGGGCGAGGCGTAGCTCAAGCCAAAGCCGAGGGCGAACTGCGGATCGTATCCGGGCTGTCCGGCGTTCAACGGGCTTTGCGCCGCGCTGCGCGGCCACGAGAACGAGAGTCGACCAACGAAATCATGGCGCGGGCGGCCGTCGTTGCCGGCGAGCAGCACGTCGGCGAGACCACCGCCCTCCGAGCCCGGCAACCAGGCGGCGACGAAGGCGTCGGCCGCGTTGATCTCGCGATTCACCCACAGCGGCCGGCCGCTGACCAGCACCGCGACGACCGGGATGCCGTCCGCCTTCAGGCGGCGGATCAGCGCGAGGTCGGACGGGTTGCCGAGCTGGTGGCCGAGGTGGGTCACGTCACCGATGAACTCGGCGTAGGGCTCTTCACCGAAGACGACGATCGCGACATCCGGCTTCGTCGTGTAACGGCCATCGACGGCCAGTTCGGCCTGCCCGCCGGCCGCGTCGATCTGCTCACGAAGGCCCTCCCACAGCGTCTGCGCGTTCGGGAAGTCCTCGCGGCGCGTGCCCGTGCCCTGCCAGGTCAGCGTCCAGCCACCGGCTTGGCGCGCCATGCTGTCGGCGCTGTCACCGGCGACGAGGACGCGCTGCGTCGGTTTCAGCGGCAGCAGGCCACCCTCGTTCTTCAGCAGCACGAGCGATTTCCGCACCGCCTCGCGGGCCAACGCGCGATGCGCCGGGCTGCCCAGCAAGTCGAAGTCGCCACCGTGCGCGCGCGTCGACGGCAGGCCGGCGTCGAACAGGCCCATGCGGAACTTGACGCGCAGGATGCGGCGCACCGCGTCGTCGAGGCGCGCCTGCGGGATCGTCCCATCGCGCACCTGAGCGAGGGTGTTGGTGTAGATGTCGCGCCAGGTGTCCGGCGCCATGAACAGGTCGACACCGGCGTTGAACGACTGCGGGCAGTTGCGGTCGGTGCAGCCCGCCACTTCGCCATGGCCGTTCCAGTCGCCGACGACGAAGCCGTCGAAACCGAGGCGCTCCTTGAGGATCGTCGTGAGCAGGCCGTGGTGGCCGTGCATCTTCAGGCCGTTCCAGCTCGAGAACGAGGCCATCACCGACTGCACGCCCGCGCCCAGCGCGGCGATGTGGCCGGCACCGTGGATGTCACGCAGTTCTTCCTCGGAAACGCGGGTGTCGCCCTTGTCCTTGCCCTCGAACGTGCCGCCGTCGCCGATGTAGTGCTTGGCGGTGGCGACCACGGTGCCGTCGCCGAGGAACCCGTCCTCGCCAACGCGGCCCTGCAGGCCTTCGACGACCGCCGTCGCGTAACGCGACACCAACGCCGCATCTTCGGAATAGCCCTCGTACGTGCGGCCCCAGCGATCGTCGCGCGGCACCGTCACCGTGGGCGCGAAGGTCCATTCGAAGCCGGTCGCGCGCAGCTCCAGCGCCGTGGCACGGGCAATGCGGCGCACGAGCTCGGCGTCATTCGCGGCGCCGAGGCCGATGTTGTGCGGAAACAGCGTCGCGCCAACCACGTTGTTGTGACCATGCACGGCATCGATGCCGAGCAGCACGGGGATGGCGTTGTGGCCGCCGGAGGTGTCCATCGACGCGGCGTGCAGCGCATCCGCGGCGGCCAACCAGTCTTTCGCCGGCGCGTCGTAGCGCTTGCCCGGATCGGAATTACCGCCGGCGAGCACCGAGCCGAGGCGGTAGCGGCGGACGTCCTCGGGCGTGACCGAATCGAGGTCGGCCTGCACCACCTGCCCCACCTTCTCCTCGAGGCTCATCCGCGCCATCAGCGCGGTGATGCGCGATTCGAGGGCGGGGTCGACCGGAATCGGCGACGTGAGCGCCGGCCATCGGGATGGCTCCACCGCGGTGGAGTCGACCCCGGCGAGCGTTGCGCCATCGTCGGCCTGCACCGGTGCGGCCGCCAGACCAAGCGCCAGAAGCATCGATGCGGCACTGCCCGTGCCCCGCCTGCATTTCGTGTTTCCGACCACGTGACTCTCCCCGGTTTCGAAAGCCCGCCGCAGGGCCGGCGGGCGCGCGGCAGCGTTTGTCCCATCGATTGACAGCGTTGTCAACCATAGGGCTTACTCCGGCCTCCAGCGTCGGAGAGAACGACATGATCGCAACGGAACCGGTGCCGGCCGCGGCCCTGGTCGCCGACATCGGCGGCACCTGGGCGCGCTTCGCGCTCGCCGGTCGCCAGGCCGACGCCACGCCGATCCTGCAGGCCGAGGCGCGCGTCCGCGTGACGGAGCATGCCTCGGTGATCGACGCGGCGCGGCACTACGTCGCCCAGCTCGAAACGACCCTGCCTGCCCCCACGCGGGCCGCGTTCGCGGTCGCCGGCCGCGTCGATGGCGACAGTGCGGTGATGACCAACCACCCTTGGCGCATCGTCGGCAACGAGTGCCGGCAAGCCCTCGGTCTGTCCGACGTGCGGCTGCTCAACGACTTCACCGCGCAGGCGCTCTCGCTTCCCCATCTCTCCGCCGCCGATCGCCACCCGCTGGGCGAGCCCACGCCGACGCCGCTGCAAGGCCCGGAGTGGACATGCGCGATCCTCGGCCCCGGCACCGGACTCGGCGTGGGCGCCCTGCTCCGTCGGTCCGCGGCGCCTTTCGCGCTCGCCTCCGAAGGCGGCCACGCGGCGTTCGCGCCGAAGACGGCTCGCCAGCGCGCCCTGCTGGAACAGCTCGCCACCCGCTTCCCGCGGGTGTCCTACGAGCGCCTCGTCAGCGGCGGCGGACTCAGCAACCTGCATTGGGCCATCGCCCGGCAGTCGGGCATCGCTTCGCCGGAGCCGCTCGCCCCGGAGCGGGTGACCGAGCGCGCGCGCGCCGGAGATGCCCTCGCCCTCGAAGCGATCGACGTATTCGGTGAAGTGTTCGGCGCCTTCGCAGGGGATCTCGTCCTGACCTTCGGCGCTTGGGACGGCGTGTATCTGTCAGGCGGCCTCGTACCCCTGCTGCTCGACGAGCTCCGGGCCGGCCCCTTCCGACAGGCGTTCGAAGCCAAAGGCCGCTTCAGCGAGGCCATGGCCCGCGTGCCGGTGCAAGCCGTACTGCATGCACAGCCCGGCCTGCTCGGTGCCGCCGCGCTCGCGCTCGGCGGCGCGAGCGGCGACGCCACGGCCTAGGCCGCGGCGCTTCCCTGGAAGGCCTTCGCATAGCGCAGGCCGAAGTACAGGATGAAGCCGTAGCAGAGCATCGGCACGACGAACGACGGCTGCAGGCCGGCGCTGTCCGCCACGAAGCCCTGCACGAACGGCACCAGGGCGCCGCCGACGATCGCCATGCAGAGCACGCCCGACCCTTGGCCCGTGCGCAGGCCCAGGCCATGCAGCGCGATGCTGAAGATGGTCGGGAACATGATCGAGTTGAACAGCCCGACGCCGAGGATCGCCCACATCGCCACCGCGCCCTGGCCCAGCACGGCGACGAGGATCAGCGCGATCGCACAGGCGCTATTGAAGCCGAGGACGAGGCCGGGGCTCACCTTTCGCATCACGGCGAAGCCGATGAAACGACCCACCATCGCGCCACCCCAGTAGTACGCGACGTAATGCGAGGCGCTGGCGTGGTCGAGGCCGGCGATGTTCGCCTCGCCGAGGAAATTGATCAGGAAGCTGCCAATGCTCACCTCCGCACCGACGTACAGGAAGATCGCGATCGCACCGAGCAGCAGGTTCCGGTGGCGCAGCACGCTCCAGCGCGATTCGCCGTCGCTCGGAGCCTCGTCATGGACTACCTTCGGCAGCTTCACGAACGCGAAGGCCACCGCGAGCGCCAGCAAGGTGCCGGCGAGCAGCAGGTACGGGCCCTGCACGGTGGCGGCTTCCGCGGCGCGATGCGCGGCGAGCTGCACGTCATCGAGGGCCGCGAGTTCGGCCTCGCTGAGCAGCACGGCTCCGCCAAGGATGAGCAGGCCGCCAAAGATCGGACCGACGGTGGTTCCGAGCGAGTTGAACGCCTGCGTGAGCGTCAGGCGGCTGGACGCGGTGCGCGGATCACCAAGCAGCGTGACATAGGGGTTGGCCGCGACCTGCAGGATCGTGATGCCGGACGCCAGCACGAAGAGCGCGAACAGGAAGAGACCGTAGCCGCTCGTGGATGCCGGATGGAACAGCAGGCAGCCCGTCGCCGCGATGAGCAAACCGGCCACCGCACCATTCTGGTAGCCGATGCGCTTGACCAGACCACCCGCCGGCAGCGAGACGACGAAGTACGCGCCGAAGAAGCAGAACTGCACGAGCATCGCCTGCACGTAGCTCAAGGTGTAGATCGACTTGAGGTGCGGGATCAGCACGTCGTTCAAGGACGTCAGCAATCCCCACATGAAGAACAGGATCGTGACGATGACCAGCGCTCGCCGATTGGTGGCGCCGCCCGTGGTGCCCGCGTCGATCGACGACGGCGAATAGCTCGAACCCATGCGTTGTCTCCCCTGCGAGCCGCGCCATGCGGTCGCCCCGTCCGGATTCTGCCCCCGCCCCTGCCGGATGACAACGCTGTCAGGCGACAGGGCATGCCGTATAGTGCGGTCGAGTGATTCAGGCAGGAGTGGCCGAAGGATGGCATCGCGAGCGACCATCGAAGATGTCGCCGCCGCGGCGGGCGTGTCGATCAAAACGGTCTCCCGGGTCCTGAACCGGGAGCCGAACGTACGCCCGGAAACCCGCGAGCGCGTCCTGAAGGCCGCCGAAGCCCTGCGCTACACGCCCCACGCCTCCGCGCGCAGTCTTGCTGGGCACCGCTCGTTCAACATCGCGCTCGTTTACAACAACCCGTCCGACAACTACATGATGGGGGTGATCTCGGGCGTGCTCGAAGCCTGCGCCAGCGAGCAGTATCACCTGATCCTCTCGCCGGTCGCTCTAGACGAAGCCGGGCTACTCGCCGAGATCGACGACCTGATGGCGCACTCACGGCCTGACGGCCTGCTGTTGACGCCACCGCTGACCGACTCCGACGCCCTCCTCGCGCGCCTCGCCGCGCTCGACGTGCCCTACGCCAGCATCTCGCCGCGCCGCCAGGATGGGGGCGTGGCCGTCGCGATGGACGAACCAGCGGCCGCCGAGCGCGTGGTCGAGCACCTGCTCGAACTCGGCCACCGTCGCATCGCCCACGTGCTCGGCCATCCGGCACATGGCGCCAGTCAGTGGCGCCTCGACGGCTACCGTCGCGGGCTGGCGAAGGCCGGCATTTCGGTGGACCCCGCGCTCGAGGTCGCCGGCGAGTTCTCCTTCGAGTCCGGCGTCGCCGCCGCGCAGCGACTGCTGGACATGGACCCGATGCCGACGGCGATCTTCGCCGCCAACGACGACATGGCCGCCGGCGTGCTGCACGTCGCGCACCAGCGCGGTCTGCGCGTTCCGGACGACCTCTCGGTCGTTGGCTTCGACGACACGCCGATCTCGCGCCAACTGTTCCCGCTGCTGACGACGATCCACCAGCCGACACGAGACATGGGTCGCCTCGCCACGGGCGCCCTGTTCGCACACATCCGCGAGCCCAAGCCCGCGCACCTGCAGCGGGTGCCGCACATGCTCAAGGTGCGCGAGTCGACGGGGCCGGCGCCGACGCGCTGATCGAAGCGCAAGGAGGCGTGCGGGGTGGTCCGTCAGCGCGCAGGTCGTAGGGACAGCGCCGTCGCCGCGATCACGCTGCCAAGCAGGGCGAGGGCCATGTCCTTCTGCGCATCCCAGACGTCGCCCTGGGTGCCGAGGAAGGCCATGCGGAGATCGCCACCGAACACCACGGCAGCCCCCCACTCGATCAGTTCGTAGAGCAAGGAATGCGAGGTGACGAAGCCCACGGCCAGCAGCCATCGCCAGAGACGCGTGGTGGGCGCCCGCGCATCGACGATGTCGAGCGCCGCCGGGATGGCGAGCAGGCCGTAGAGGAAGTGCACGAGCCGATCGTAGTGGTTCCGTTCGAAGCCGAAAGCCGCATCGGGCGAGAACCCGAACCAGGCTTGGCTCCAGGCATCGACCGGCACCTCGGAGTAGGTGTAGTGCGATCCAATGGCGTGGAACACGAAGAACACGAACAGCGCGACGTAGCTGAGGTTCCGCAGGCGCAAGCGCGAGGACGACCAGACCAGCAGCGGGATCGCGACGAAGACCAGCACGTTTTCCAGCCACCAGTCCGCGCGGTGCTTTGGGGCGATGGCCAAGGCGCCCCAGATGATCGCGAACACCGCGAGGAGGATGGCGGGAAGGTGCGAATTCAACCGCATGGAGCCGGGCATCGTCATCGAGCGCGCAACCCGCGACCCGATGCCACGAGGTTCACTCCGGAGCCTTCGTCGGGCAACGCATGATCAAGAGGTCGGGGCGGGCCTTTTCAAGAGGCGTCGCGCCGAAACGTGCGTAGAACTCGGGCTTGTCGGTGCCCAGATGAAGCACGTCGATGCCCATGGCTGCGGCATCACCAAGGATCGTCGAAACCAACAGAGCGCCGATGCCGCGTCCACGCGCCTCGGGCACCACCACGACGGCCGCCAGCCAAGGCCAAAGATGGCCGCGCGCCTCGTCGTCGTTGTCGATCAGGTTGGCCGTGCCCAGCAAGACACCCTGCTCGTGCGCGACGCGGCAAATCGGCAGTCGCCCAGGGGCCGACGCCTCCAATAGCCGTTCCTCGAAGTACGCCGGGGAGTAGCCGTCTTTCTCCGCCCAGAACTCCCGATAGATGAGCGCCGCCGTGGCCGGAAGCAGGACGGGGAGAGCATGCAGATGGTCGACCCCGACCGGCATGCGCTACTCCACCGTCACGGACTTCGCGAGGTTGCGCGGCTTGTCGACGTCGGTGCCGCGCGCCAGCGCGGTGTGGTAGGCCAGCATCTGCACCGGGATCGCGTGCACGACCGGCGAGAGCGGCCCGACGTGGCGCGGCGTGCGGATCACATGGACGCCGTCCTCCTCGCCGAATTGGCTGTCGGCGTCCGCGAAGACGAACATCTCGCCGCCGCGGGCGCGCACTTCGTGGATGTTCGACTTCACCTTCTCAAGCAACGCGTCGTTCGGCGCAATCACCACCACCGGCATCTCGGCGTCGACCAGCGCGAGCGGGCCATGCTTCAGTTCGCCGGCCGCATAGGCCTCGGCGTGGATGTAGGTGATCTCTTTCAGCTTGAGCGCGCCTTCCAGCGCGATCGGGAAGTGCAGGCCACGACCGAGGAACAGCGCGTGGTCCTTGGTGGCAAACGCTTCCGCCCACGCCGCGATCTGCGGCTCGAGGTTGAGCGCATGCTGCACGCTGCCCGGCAGGTGGCGCAGGGCGTCGACGTACCCCGCTTCCGCCGAGGCATCGAGGCGGCCGCGGGCCTTGGCGATCACCAGCGCGAGCGCAAACAGCGCCACCAGCTGGGTGGTGAAGGCCTTCGTCGAGGCCACGCCGATCTCCGCGCCCGCGCGGGTCAGGAATTGCATCGCCGACATCCGCGGCAGCGCGCTCTCGGCGACGTTGCAGATCGACAGCGTGCGATGGTGGCCCTCGTTGATGGCGTACTTCAATGCCTCGAAGGTATCGAGCGTCTCGCCCGACTGCGAAATGGTGACGACGAGGTTGCCCGGGTTCGGCACGATCGGGCGGTAGCGGTATTCGCTGGCGATGTCGACGGCGCAGGGCACGCCGGCGATGGCTTCGATCCAGTAGCGCGCCACGAGGCCCGAGTAGTAGCTGGTGCCGCAGGCGAGGATCTGCACGCCGGCGACCCCGTCCATGAGTTCCGCGCCGCGCGGCCCGAACAGCGCGGGCACGAAGCCGGTCTCGAGGATGGGTTCCAACGTATCGGCAATCGCGCGCGGCTGCTCGTGGATCTCCTTCTGCATGAAGTGGCGGTACGGGCCCAGCTCCAGCGAGGCGAGCGAAACGCCGGACACCTGCTCCTTGCGCTGCACCGCGGCGCCTTCGGCGTTGAACACGCGCACGCCGTCGCGCTTCACTTCCGCCACGTCGCCTTCGTCGAGGTAGATCACGCGGCGCGTCTGCGCCACGACCGCGGAGACATCGGACGCCACGAAGGCCTCGCCCTCGCCCACGCCGACCAGCAGCGGGCAGCCCATGCGCGCGGCGATCAGGCGCGAGGGATCGGACTTGGCGATGATGGCCAGCGCATAGGCGCCGCGCAGCTCCTTCACCGCGGCCTGCGTGGCCGCGAGCAGGTCGCCGCTGGCGCGCAGGTGGTGGCGGATGAGGTGCGCGACCACTTCGGTGTCGGTCTGCGAGGTGAACACGTAGCCCAGCGCCTTCAGGCGCTCGCGCTGCTCCTCGTGGTTCTCGATGATGCCGTTGTGCACCAGCGCGAGCTCGCCGTCGCTGATGTGCGGGTGGGCGTTGGCTTCGGTCACCCCACCGTGGGTGGCCCAACGCGTGTGGCCGATGCCGATGTGCGCGGCCAGCCCTTCGGCGGCGGCGGCGGCTTCCATCTCGGCCACGCGGCCGGTGCGGCGCACGCGCTTCAGTTCGCCGTCCAGCACGGCCACGCCGGCCGAGTCGTAGCCGCGGTACTCGAGACGCTT
>JAIXTZ010000020.1 GCA_027483745.1 Lysobacteraceae bacterium | reverse complement strand
GCCACCGCGCCGGCGCCGAAGTCGGTCAGCTGGAAGCGGAAGCCCGGCAGGTTCGCCTGCAGGTAGTCGAACATCCCGCCGGTGCCGATGGCCCGCGGCGGGTTGCGCGTGTCGAAGCCCACGAGGGCTTCGAGATGCGCCAGCGTGCTGGCAAGGGTCTCGCTCACCGGTTCACCTCGGCCCACAGCGTGCTGCTCATGCCGTACAGGCGGATGAAGCCCTCGGCTTCGGCCACGCCCCAGTCGGCAGCCTGCGCGTAGGTCGCGCCCTTGGCGTTGAGGATGTGCGGCGACTGGATGGCCACCGCGTCCACGCGGCCGCCCTCGGTACGGAGCGTCACCGTGCCGTTGACGGTGCGCTGCGACGAGGCGAGGAAGGCTTCCACGTCGGTCTTCAGCGGGTCATGGAAGAAGCCCTCGTAGACCAGCTCGGTCCACTTGCGGCCGATCTCGGGCTTGAAGCGGTTCTGGTTCTTGGTGAGCACGGCTTCTTCCAGCGCGCGATGCGCAGTGAGCAGTGCCGCAAGGCCCGGGGCTTCGTAGATGATCCGCCCCTTGAGGCCGATCGTCGTGTCGCCGGTATACAGGCCGCGGCCCACGCCGTAGGGCGCCAGCGCCGCATTGAGCTTGGCGAGGATCACGTGGCCCGGCAGGGCGTCACCATTGAGCGTGATGGCCTCGCCGTTCTGGAAGCCCAGCGTCAGCTCCAGCGGCGTGGTCGGCCATTCGCTGCGCGGTGCGCACCAGCCTTTGGCGCCCGGGCCCGGCGCTTCCCAGCGGTCGATCTCGCCGCCGCTCATCGTCACGCCGAGCAGGTTCTCGTTGATCGTGTAGCTCTTCTGCTTGGCGCGCACGCCGAAGCCGCGGGCCTCGAGGTAGGCCTGCTCGTAGGCGCGGACCTCCTTGTGTTCCTTCTGGATCTCGCGGATCGGCGCCACGATCTCGTAGTCGCCCAGCGCCTTGATGGCGAGGTCGAAGCGCACCTGGTCGTTGCCCATACCGGTGCAGCCGTGCGCGATGGCCTTCGTGCCCAGCTCGGCGCAGCGCTTCAGCGCGGCCTCAACGATCAGGTAACGGTCGGAGACCAGCAGCGGGTACTGGCCCTGGTAGGGCTCGCCCGCCCAGACGAAGGGCTTCACGAAGCCGGCCCAGATGGCCGGGCCACCATCGACCGTGACGTGGCTCGCCACCTTCAGTTCATGGGCGCGAGCTTCGATCCACGCCTTCTCCTCAGCGTCGACGCCGCCGGTGTCGGCGAACACGGTGTGCACTTCCCAGCCGCGTTCCTGCAGGTAGGGGACGCAGAAGCTGGTGTCGAGGCCGCCGGAGAAGGCGAGGACGATTTTCTTGGACATGGTTCGGATGCTCGAGAGGAAAACAGGGGTTCTTGTCGGTCGGCGGCTCAACCGCGCAGCAGGCGGGCCATCACGGCCTTCTGCACGTGCAGGCGGTTCTCGGCTTCGTCGATGGCGATGCAGTTCGGCGAGTCCATCACGCCGTCGGTGGCCTTGACGTTGCGGCGCAGCGGCAGGCAGTGCGAGAACAGGCCCTTCCCGCCGTCGCGGGTCAGGGCCATCTTCCGTTCGTCGACGATGAAGTGCTTGTACTCGTCGCGCATGGGCTTCTCGTCGGCCCAGTGGCCGAAGAAGGGCAGCGCGCCCCAGCTCTTGGCGTAGACCACGTCGGCGTCGCGGTAAGCCGCATCGATGTCATGCGACACCTGCAGCGAGCCGCCGCTCTCGGCGACGTTCTGCTGCGCCCAGCCCATGTAGCGCTCGTCCAGCAGGTACTGCTCGTTCGGGCACAGCAGGGTCACGTCCATGCCGAGGCGCGTGGCGATGGTGAGCGCCGAGTTCGCAACCGCCGTGTTGAGCGCCTTCGGGTGGTAGGTCCAGGTCAGCACGTACTTGCGACCGCGCAGGTCCTTGCCGAAGCGCTCGCGCAGCGCCAGCGCGTGGGCCAGCTCCTGGCAAGGGTGGGTGATGGTTTCGAGGTTGATCACCGGCACCGTCGCGTACTTCGCGAAACCCGCCAGCACCTTGTCCTGCCGGTCCATCGACCAGTCGACGAACTTGGGGAATGCCCGCACACCGATGAGGTCGACGTAGCGCGAGAGCACCTTCGCCACTTCGGCGATGTGCTCCTCGGTCTCGCCATCCATCGCCGTGCCGAGATCGAATTCGATGGGCCACGCGTCCTTGCCCGGCGCCAGCACCACGGCGTGGCCGCCCATCTGCGTCGCACCGATCTCGAAGCTGGTGCGCGTACGCAGCGAGGGGTTGAAGAACACTAGGGCGATGCTCTTGCCGGCCATCTGCTGGCCGAACTTCGAGGCCTTGAAGGCCGCGGCCTCGTCGAGCACGGCGTCGAGCTCGGCGCGGGACCAGTCCTGGGTGTTCAGGAAGTGCTTCATCGGTGGGGCTCCAAAGGGCGGCAATTGGAAAGACGGGACGCAAAACGCCAACGCCCAGCTCGAGGCTGGGCGTTGGTGGTTTCAAAACGACGAAACGAACCGGTTACCCAGCGGCGTGGCGGGATTCCGGTCGGCGCGCACGAGACGTCATCCCGGCAGCCATATAGGCCGAGCTGAGGACGCCAAAGGCGGGCAGGAAGGTGAACATGGGGGCGAAGGGTCGCAGAGAGGGGGGCGTCGCGCAAGCCCCGGACGCGCAATGGCGCCCTCTCGGGCGCCATCGGGAGCCGGGAGAACGGGGGCCCCGGGGCTCAACGGTAGGCCGTGCCCTCGTCGACCGGCTGGACCGACACCCGCACACGGAGGCGGTCACCCGGGTCATAAGGGAGTCGGGACATGTAGGTCTGCCCCTGGTGGACGTACTCGACGTCATACGATGCGACGCGGCGCTGCTCGCGCTCCACGTCCACCACGCGGCAGCCGGCGTCGCGCACAACGACCCGTTCATTGTTTTTGTCGGCGTTACGCCCGATGGCACCGCCGATCACCGCACCGGCGACCGTGGCCGCCTGGCGGCCATCGCCACTGCCCACCGTGTTGCCGAGGGCCGCACCGACGAGGGCGCCGACCACGGTGCCGCCGTTCGAGCGGCGGACTTCGCGAACTTCCTCGCCGCCGCAAACCTCTTCGGGGACGCGGGTGCGGACCGTCTCGTAGATGGGGTCGACACGCGTGACCTGTGCATAGGCATAGGACACGTTCTCCTGGCCCGAGGCATAAGCCGGCGCGTAGTCGTCGCGATACTGGGCCGAAGCAGCCCCTGAAGCGGCGAAGGCAGCAAGAACCAAAGCGTGGCGCGGGGTGCGGATCATCAAGGGCTCCGGAGCGATCAGACACCCCGGATTCCAGCATCGGACGGCTGAACCGAGGCCTAAGATTTTCGTTAAGCCGCACGGGCCGGTTGATACACTCGAAAACCGTGTTCAGACAGTCCCGAGGCAACGTGGCGATCCGTCTCTTCAACAGCCTTTCCCGACAGGTCGAGGACTTCCAGCCGGCCCACGCGGAGCGCGTGACGATGTACGTCTGCGGCCCGACGGTCTACAACTACGCGCACATCGGCAACGCGCGCGGCCCGGTCGTGTTCGGTGTCCTGGCCGACCTGCTGCGCCGCCACTATCCGAAGGTGGTCTACGCCCGGAACATCACCGACGTCGACGACAAGATCAACCAGGCGGCCATCGAGCAGCAGGTGCCGATCACGACGATCACCGAGAAGTTCGCCGCGATCTATCGCGAAGACATGGGCGCCTTGGGGGTGAAGCTGCCGGACATCGAGCCGCATGCCACGCACCACATCGCCGACATCATCGCGATGATCGAGCGCCTGATCGCCAAGGGGCACGCCTACGCCGCCGACGGCCACGTGCTGTTCCAGGTCTCGACCTACGCCCAGTACGGCGCCCTCTCCCGCCGCAGCACGGATGAAATGCTGGCGGGTGCCCGCGTCGAGGTGGCGCCCTACAAGCGCGAGGGCGGCGACTTCGTCCTCTGGAAGCCCAGCACCCCGGAACTCCCGGGCTGGGAGTCGCCCTGGGGCCGCGGCCGCCCGGGCTGGCATATCGAGTGCTCGGCGATGTGCCACGCGCACTTCGGCGACACCATCGACATCCATGCCGGCGGCGTCGACCTGCAGTTCCCGCACCACGAAAACGAGATCGCCCAGAGCCAATGCGCCAGCGGCACGACCTTCGCCCGCTGGTGGCTGCACAACGGCATGCTGACCTTCGACGGCAGCAAGATGTCGAAGTCGGTCGGCAACATCCGCACCGTGCATGAGCTGCTGAAGGACTACCCGGCCGAGGCCCTGCGCTATGCCCTGCTCTCGGCCCATTACCGCCAGCCGCTCGACTGGTCGCCGGCCCTGATCGACCAGTGCATCAACACGCTGGACCGCCTCTATGGCACCCTGCGCGACCTCGTCGACATCGACGCCGCCCCGGTGCTGCCGGAGGCCATCGAGGCCGCCCTCGCCGACGACCTGAACACCCCGGCGGCGCTCGCCGAACTCTCCCGCCTCGCCGGCGACGCCCGTGCGGCGCGGAACGCGTGGGCGCACGCCGCCGAAGGCACCGCGAAGGCCCAGGCCGCGGCCGCCTGCCGGACCGCCAAGGCCGACCTGCTCGGCGCGGGCGCCGCGCTGGGCCTGCTCCAGCAGCCCCCGGAGGCCTGGTTCGGCAAGGGCACGGCCAACGACGACGACGCGCGCATCGATGCCCTCGTCGCCGAACGCAGCGCCGCCAAGAAGGCGAAGGATTTCGCCCGCGCCGATGCGATCCGCGATGAGCTCGCCAGAACCGGCATCGTCCTCGAGGACACGCCGCAGGGCGTGCGCTGGTCGAGGAAGCGCGCATGAGCGCCCCCGCCGTGACGGCCCCCTCGTCGCCTTTCCCGATCGAAACCACGACGGCCGAGGCCCAGGCCGCCATCGCCGAAGAGTTCGGCTTCTTCGGCGACTGGACCGAGCGCTATCAGTACCTGATCGACCTGGGCCGCAAGCTGCCCGACCTGCCCGAGGCGTGGAAGACCGAGGAGCACCGGCTGCTCGGCTGCCAATCGAAGGTTTGGATCGTGGCCCGGGGCAACGCCGCCCGGCTGGATTTCCACGCCATCAGCGATTCGTCGATCGTGTCCGGGCTGGTGTACCTGGCCCTGCGCGTCTACTCCGGCCGGAGCGCGGCCGAGATCCTCGCGACGACGCCGGACTACATCGCCGACATCGGCCTCGCCAAACATCTGTCGCCGACCCGCAGCAACGGCCTCGCGGCCCTGCTTGCCTTCATCCAGGACACTGCACATCGCGCCGGAGACCCCGCATGACGCTTCGCCCCCTGACGCTCGCCATGCTGGCCGCCCTGTGCGCGAGTGCGCCGCAGGGCGCTCCGGCCCGAAGCGCTGAGGTCGCATCCGCCCGGCCTGAACCGGCTTCGATCACCATCGAGCCGGCCCTCTTCGCGCCGCCGCTGATCTCGGCCATTCCGGAGGAGCAGGCGTCCCGGCTTCGCCCGCTGATCACCCGCTACCGCGCCGACCGCGAGGCGCTCGAACACGTGCGTTCCCTGGTCGACGAGGGTAGCGAACCGCTGTACGCGCCGCGCCGTGCCCAGCTGCGCGCCGGGCTCGTCGCCGATTGGCAGGCCCGACTGGCGGCCATCGATGCCGAGGCCCTGAGCCAGGACGACCGCCTTGATCGACTGCTGCTGCAGCGCGATCTGTCGCTGGATGCCACCGCCCAGGCCTTCGCCAAGGAGCGCTACGAGGCCGTGCGCGGCCTGCTGCCGGGGTATGACCACCTCGTCGCGCTGCTGGAGGACCGACGCGACCTGCGTCAGGCCGATCCGCGCCGCGCCGCCGACACCCTCGAACGCGTGCGTCGCGACCTCGAGGCCCGCGCCCAACGGCTCACCGCCGAGAACGGCGCCCCCGACGTCTCCCCCACCCTCGCCCTACGCGCCGCGCAACACGCGGCCGCCCTGCGTCGCGGGCTCGAGGATTGGCACGTCTACCAGTCCGGCTACGACCCGCAATTCAGCTGGTGGGTCGACGCGCCTTACGCCGCCCTCGACAAGCAGCTCGAAGCACACGTCAAGCTGTTGCGCGACACGCTGGGCGGTGCCGCCGACCCGGAAACGCTGCGCGCCGACCCGATCGGCGACGCAGCGATCGCCAAGGCGCTCGCCGCCGAGGGCGTCGACTACAGCCCGGCGGAACTCATGGCCGCGGCCGAGAAGGAACTGGCCTGGTGCCAGGCCGAGATGGACAAGGCCGCCCGCGAGATGGGCGCCCGCGACTGGCGGGAGGCGCTGGAGCGCGTCAAGCAGCGCCATGTCTCGCCGGGCGAACAGCCCGGCCTCGTGGTCGAGCTGGCGGACGAGGCGGTGCACTTCCTTGAGGCACGCAACCTGATCACGGTGCCGGACGGCGCGAAGCGCGACTGGCGCATGACGATGCTCACGCCGGAGTACCAGCTGCAGGCGCCGTTCTTCCTCGGCGGGCAGGACGTGTGGGTCGCGTTCCCCACCGACGGCATGCCGCACGAGCGCAAGCTCAATGCGCTGCGTGGCAACAACCGGCATTTCTCCCGCGCCGTGGTCCACCACGAGCTGATCCCCGGCCACCACTTGCAGCATTGGTATTCGCAGCGCTACAGCCAGCACCGCTCGGGCTTCGACAGCCCGTTCTGGACCGAGGGCTGGGCGCTGTACTGGGAGCTCCGCCTCTACGACATGGGCTTCGCCGTCTCCCCCGAAGACCGGGTGGGCATGCTGTTCTGGCGCAGCCACCGGGCGGCCCGGATTCTCTTCTCGCTGGGCGTGCAATCGGGGCGCATGACGCCGGACGAGGCGGTGGCGCTGCTCGTCGATCGCGTCGGCCACGAGCCCGAGAACGCCAAGGCCGAGGTACGCCGTTCGATCGCCGGTGACTATGGCCCCCTCTACCAAGTGGCGTACCTCGTCGGCGGCTGGCAGTTCCGCGCGTTGCACGAAGAGCGCGTGACTCGCGGTGGCTGGAGCGAGCGCGAGTTCCACGACCGGGTGATGCGCGAGGGTTCGATGCCGATCCGCCATCTGCGTGAACGCCTGTTCGATCGCGTCACGGGCGAGGCGCCGCGCGAGCCGTGGCGTTTCCTCGACAACCCGGCCAACGCCAGCGCGCGCTGAGGTCATTCGGGCAGCCTGACGATCAGCTCCAATTCGATCTGCAGATCCGGCGTCGCCAAGGCCGCCACACCGACGCCGGTGACGCAGGGCCGTGCGCCCTCGAAGGTGGCCAGGAAGGCCGGCATCAGGCGCTCCAGTCGTTCCGGCGTCAGGTCGACGACGTAGAGGCGGGCGATAACGATGTCCCGCGGCGATGCGCTCAGGGCGTCCAGCGCCGCCTTCGCGTTGACGGCCACGAGCCGCATCTGTTCGACGAGATCGGAGGGAACGGGGCCTACGCCAGGTCGCCACGCGACTTGGCCGGAGAGGTAGGCCATTCGCCCTGGAGCGACGATCGAAATCTGCGAATACCCCAGCTCGGCGGCATTCGGCAGGGTGGGCGGGTTGAGTCGGGTGATCGGGTTCATCAGGGGGCTCCGTCTCAGTGCGGCGCGGCCGTGGGTCGGATGGTGATTTCGGTCGTATCGACGTGATCCGGCGCCTCGATCACCTGTCGGACGGCCCGCGCGATGTCACCGGGTTGCAGCGCGACGGCGCGGTAGGCCTGGATCGCGGCCGCGGTCTCGGGGTGGGTGATGGTCGACGCAAGCTCGCTCTCCACGACGCCGGGATTGACGCAGGTCACCCGGATGCGGGGGCTCTCCTGCCGAAGCCCATCGGAGATGGCGCGAACCGCGAACTTCGTGGCGCAGTAAACCGCTGCCGTCGGCACCACCGCGAGGCCGCCGATCGATCCGATGTTGATGATCTGGCCGGAACCCTGCCCCTCCATCACCGGCAGGACGGCGCTGATGCCCCACAGCACGCCCTTGATGTTCACGTCGACCATGCGCTCCCACTCGTCGACCTTGCATGCCGACATCGGCGACAGCGGCATCACGCCGGCGTTGTTCACGAGAACGTCGATACGCCCCCACGTGTCGACCGCGAAGGCCGCAAACTCTTTCATCGATCGGCGGCAAGTGACGTCGAGGCATCTCGCCTCGGCAAGGCCGCCGGCCCAGCGGATGTCCTCCGCGATCGCCTCGATGCGGTCCACCCGGCGCGCCCCCAGCAGGACCCGGGCGCCCGCGCCGCCCATTTCCCGCGCGATGCGCTCACCGATGCCGCTGGACGCCCCGGTGACCAGAATGACTTTGCTCATGCCTACACTCCTTTCGTGTGTGTCCGGCAAAGGTGGGCGAGAACGATGAAGGGCGGTATCCCCGAAAACGTCGACGTGATGATGAGCGGCGCTGGACAATGAACGTCGATCTCAATCTGTTGCCGCTCTTCCTCGCCGTCTCGGACGAACGCAACTTCCGCGCCGCCGCCGATCGCTTGGGCGTGACGCGCTCCGCGGTGAGCCAAGGCATCCGCCGACTCGAAGACGCTTTCGGCGCCGCGCTGGTGATGCGCACCACGCGCTCCGTACGACTGACCGAGGCCGGCGAGCGCCTGCGCGACGCCCTGTCCCAACCGTTCTCGGACATCGCAGCGGCACTGGAGGCCGTCGCTGCGGAGCGCTCGCCGCGCGGCGTTCTGCGCATCGCGGTGACGTCCATCGCCGAGCGCTTCCTCTCCGGGCCGCTGATCGCGTCGTTCGCCGCCGAGCATCCCGGCGTGACCCTCGACGTGACCGTGACCGATGACGAGATCGACATCGTCGCCGCGGGATTCGACGCCGGCATCCGGTTGGGGGACGCGATTGATCAGGACATGGTGGCCGTCCCGCTCACCGGCGACCAGCGCGAGGCGGTCGTCGCGGCCCCCGCTTACCTAGCGAAGCACGGCACGCCGACGCACCCGCGCGAGCTGCTCCAGCATCGCTGCATCGGCTGGCGCCCGTCGCCGTACGCCGCGCCCTATCGCTGGGAGTTCAGCGAGAACAGCACGGCCTTCGACGTGGCCGTGGAGCCCCAGGTCACCACCAACGACTTGCGTCTGATGCTGCGGCTGGCCCTCGCGGGCGGCGGCATCACCTTCGCGACCGAGGAGACCTTCCGGCCGTACGTCGACGCGGGCGAACTCGTGCCCCTCCTCAACGACTTTCTTCCGCCGTTCCCGGGCTTCTTCCTCTACTTCCCGCAGCGTCGCAATGTCGCGCCCAAACTTCGCGCCCTGATCGAACACGTCAAGCGGACTTATTGAGCATCGTCGGCGCCCGTCCCGCGCCATGCGGATTCAGGGCAGCAAAAGCACCCAGCCCCGCAAAGACGGGGCTGGGGGGTTCGAATTTAGTTTTTCAGGAAATAGCGCGGAATCAGTCGCCCATCTGCTTCTGCAGGTGCTCCCAACGCTCCTGCGCGTCGAGCGTGCGCTCGGCGGTCGGGCGGGCTTCGAGGCGGTCGAGGCCGATCGGTTCGCCGGTGTCGACGCAGAAGCCGTAGTCACCTTCGTCGAGGCGGCGCAGCGTGCTGTCGATCTTGTTGATCAGCTTCCGGTAGCGATCGCGGGTGCGGAGCTCGAGCGCGTTCTCCGTTTCGCGGGTCGCGCGCTCGGCTTCGTCGCCGACGTCGCGGACTTCGTCCTTGAGGTTCTCGATGGTCTGCTGCGATTCCTCCACCAATTCCTGGCGCCAGCCCAGCAGCTTCTGGCGGAAGTACTCGAGCTGGAAGGAGTTCATGTACTCCTCCTTCGGGTTCGGCTTGTAGCCGGCCGGGAGGGTGACGCGTTCGATCACTTGATTGGGTCGCTTCGGTTCTTCACGGGGACGTTCCGGTTTGACGTAGCCAGCGCGATTGCCGCTCGGCTTCGTGTCCGCAGGACGCGGGCCGGCCTTCGCCGGGGTCGCCGTGGGGGTGGTGGATTTGGAGGCGTTGGCCGGGGTGGCCTTGGTGGGCGGCTCGGCCTTGACGACGGGGGCCGGCGCCTTGGCAACGGCGGACGACTTCGCCGGGGACGGAGCGGGCTTGGCGGCTGCGGCGGGCTTGACCGTGGGCTTGGCGACGGGCTTCGCCGTGGCCTTCACGACCGCCTTGGGAGCGGCCTTCACCGCCGCGGGCTTCGCCTTGGGCGCGGCCTTCGGGGCGGGCTTGGCCGCTGCGGGCTTCGAAGCCTTCTTGGCCGGCGCCTTCGCGACCGGCTTGGACGACTTCGCGACCGGCTTGGTGGCCTTGGGAGCTAGCTTCGCCTTGCTCGCGGGGGCCTTCTTCGCCGGGGTCGAGACCGCCTTCTTCACCGCGCTGGCGACCTTGCCGACCGCCTTCGCCACTTTTCCGACCGCACTGCTCTTCTTGGCCGGGGCCTTGGCAACTTTTTTCGCGGGTTTCTTGGCAGCCACGAGGTTCCTCTGGGTCGTTGAGCCGTTGCGGCGGCGTGTTATAGCCTTTCGGCCCCAGCGGGGCAACCCGCGACCTCGCGGAAGTCCGATTTTGAAGCGCCTCGTCCTCGCCAGCCTGCGCGGCTACAAGCGCTTTATCAGCCCGTTGCTGGGCCAGCACTGCCGCTTCCACCCCACGTGCTCCATGTACATGTACGAGGCGGTGCAGAAGCACGGCACCGCCAAGGGGGTGTGGTTGGGCACGAAGCGCGTCTGCCGCTGCCACCCGCTGCATCCGGGGGGGATCGACCCGGTGCCCTGAGGCGACCCGGGTCGTTTTCCCGCGCGAACCTCAGCCGCGGGGGCCGTAGCCGCCCTCGACGCCCTTCACGGCCACCGCAACGGCATCGTGGGCGTGGAGGCTCTCGAAATGCGAGGCGCGCAGCCAGAAGTCGGCGATGCGCTCGTCAGCCTGCAGGGCCGACTGCATCCGGCGAGCGGCGTCCTCGCAGAACATCAGGTTCTGGCCGTTGAGGCGGGCGAAGGCCTGCTCGTCCTCGCGCTTGACGGCGGTCTGCACGGGGGTCTTGAGCGCGCCTTCGATGCGGTCGACGAGGTCGACGATCGGCAGCTCGCTGACGCCCGATGCCAGCCGCACCTTGACGTCAGCGTGGCTGCGCTGGCTGTGCGGCGTCGCGACGATGCCCTGTTCCGAACCGAGCCAACGCAGCACCGCATCGGCATCGACCGTCCCACTGGCGGCGAAGTCGTTGCGGAACTGTTCCTGGATGAGCTGCCGCGCCAAGGCCGCCGAGCACGGGCAGGTGCTCGAATACGCCACCTGCACGCCGAGCTCGAGCTCGAAACCCGCCCGGTCGAGGGTGGCGACGAGGGTCACCGGATAGGCCTTCCAGCCGGTGTTGTCGCTGACCAGCGCCTTGCGGCGCAGCAGGTGGTCGAAACGGAGTTCGACCATCGCGCGATCCGACAAGTCGGCATGCGAATCGAGGAAATCGCGCAGCAGTCGACGCAGGCTGTTCGCACTCAGGGGCTCGGCGGCCAGATGGCGGTCGAGGTGCAGGTACAGGCGCGACATGTGGATGCCGCGCACGTCGGCGCGATGCAGGTTGACGAAGGCCTTGATGCGGGCCGGTACGGCGACCGACTCGGCGCCAGCAGTGGCAACGCGGACGGGGGCTTCGATCTCGCCCATGCCCACCCAGGCGAGCTGGCCGGCCGTCGAGGGTCGGGCGTCGTTGGCGATGTCCGGCATGATGCGGACGACGTTTTCGCGGGTCGGGGACATGGGGGGTCCGGTCGGTAAAGGCAGGCACCCTAAGTGGGTGCGGGTGCAGCGTACGTCAAGTCGTGTGGGTGGCCGGAGGATGGGCCCGCAATGCAGCGTTGCGAGCGCAACGCCACGCCTGCCAGACCTCGAGGAAACCCGTGGTGATGCCGCGCGACGGGCCCCGACCTTCGGCAGCGCACCGGAGCGCGCGGCGATCGGTGTGCAAGCCGATCAGGCGGGGATAGGCCCAACCCTGCGGCGGCGTGGCGGGCAAGGCGTCGTGCAACTGCCTCGCCCAGTCACGACGAAGGGCGTCAGCCTCCGTAGCGGCCAGTTGGTCACGGCGGAGGCCATGCCGGGCAAACATCACCAGTGGTACGCGGCCGCGGTCGCTCGCCTCGAGACCGCGCTCAAGCCGAAGCCGCAGCCAGTGCACGGCGAGGCTGCGGGCCGGAGCCTCGATGTTGGCTTCGGCGCCGAACAGGCGGGCTTCGACGCGGACCAGTGCCTCGGCGAGCGGGCGAAGGGCAGTGATGGCGCCTTCGAGATCAGCCGCTGGCGCGTCGTCGCTTGCCACGGCGAGCAGCGCACCGCCGACGCCGCCCCAAGGGCCGCCGCTGCGCACGAGCGCGCGGGTGAGTGGGTGCCGCGCCGCGCCACGGGCGACCCCATCGAGTTCCTCGGCCCACCATCCCGACTTCACCGCCGTGACGCGAGGGTCCGAGAGCTCGAACACGCACTCCCGCAGTTCCTCGAGCAGGGCCACCCAAGCCATGAACACGGCGCGCGATTCCATCGGCACGAAACCGGCGGCGGCGCGGTGGATCGGCTCCCGGGCTTCGGCCTTGCCGAAAGCGGCACGCAACCCTTCGTCGAGCGACGCGGGAGTCATGCGCCCTGCCCGCCCAGCCAACGGCGGAGGGCTTCGGCGTCGAGGCAATCGACCGTCGCGCCCCAAGTGCGCGGGTCTTCGTGCGCTTCGCGATAGCCCCACAGCGCAGCGACGCTGGGCATGCCCGCCGCCTTCGCCGCTTCGACGTCGCGCGCATCGTCGCCGACGTAGAGGCAGGCCTCGGGAGGAACACCGAGCTGCGAGGCGGCCAGCCAGAGCGGTTCGGGCGCGGGCTTGCGGACCGGCAAGGTGTCGCCGCCCACCAGGGTCTTCGAGCGCGTCGACCAGCCCAGGCCCGCCACCACGCCGACCGCGAGGCCTTCCGGCTTGTTGGTGACGATGCCCCACGGCCAAGCGCGGGCTTCGATGTCAGCGAGCAGAGACTCGATGCCTTCGAACGGCCGGGTGTGGACCGCGAGGGCTTCGGCGTAAGCGGCGAGGAAACGCGGCAGCAGCGGCTCGCGCGCGTCTTCGCCCAGGTCGGGGAAGGCGCGGGCCAACAGGGCCCGGCCGCCTTTCGAGACCAGCGGTCGCAGCGCCGAGTCCGGCAGTGGCGGCCGCGATTCCTCGACGAGGATGCGGTTCACCGCGGCGATGAGGTCGGGCGCGGTGTCGGCGAGGGTGCCATCGAGGTCGAACAGAACGGCGCGGAACGTCATCCGGGCTTCCGTGCGGACAGGAGGTAGTTCACTTGCGTCCCCGGCGCGACCTTGGCGGTCTTCCGCAGCGGGTCGTAGTGCAGGCCGCTCGCGTCCTCGACCTCGAGGCCCACGGCGCGGAGCACGCGCGTGATTTCAGAAGGCTTGATGAAGCTGCGGTAGTCGTGGGTGCCCTTCGCCAGCAGGCCAGCGATGTACTCCGCCCCGACGATGGCGAACGCGAAGGCCGCCGGCGTGCGGTTGATGGTGGAGACGAACAGGCGTCCGCCGGGCTTGAGCAGCCGCGCGCAGGCCTCGAGGATGCTGCCCGGTTCCGGCACGTGCTCGAGCATTTCCATGCAGGTGATCGCGTCGAAGGTCCCCGGTTCCGCATCGGCGAGTGCTTCGACCGCCTGCACGCGGTAGTCGAGGTCGAGGATCGCCCCGCCCTGCGTCGATTCCAAGCGGTGCAGCTTGGCGATGTCGATCAGCTCGGGCGAAAGGTCGAGCCCGAGGACGCGGGCGCCCTCGCGGGCCATGGCCTCGCTGAGCAGGCCTCCGCCGCAGCCGACGTCGAGCACGCGGGCGCCGCGCAGCGACTGGCGCGCCGACACATAGCCGAGCCGCGCGGGATTCAGCACGTGCAAGGGCGCCTGCGGGCCGTCCGGGTCCCACCAGCGGTTGGCCAGCGCGGAGAACTTCGCCACTTCCGCGGGATTGACGTTCGCCGTTGCCGACGAGCCGCTCATGGCTGGGCTCCGGGGCGCGGGATGTCGGCGATGCGGCGCGACCACTGCTTGGCCTTCGCCTTCAGCGCATCCGCGTCGATGTCGATCAGCCGGCGATCACGAAGCTTCGGTCGCCCGGCGATCCAGACATCGCTGACCTGGTGGCGGGTGGCGACATAGATCAGGTGCGAGATCACGTGGTAGCAGGGCTGCAGTTCGAGTTCGCTGAGGTCGACGAGCGCCAAATCGGCCTGCTTGCCCGCTTCGATCGAGCCGATCTCCTCCTCGCGGCCGAGCGCCTTGGCGCCGGCAAGCGTCGCGGCCTCGAGCGCGGAGGCGGCATCGAGCGCCGGGGCATGGCCGGCGACGGCCTTGGCCAGCAGCGCGGCGTGACGGGTTTCCTCGAACATGTCGAGGTCGTTGTTGCTGGCGCAGCCGTCGGTGCCGATGGCCACGTTGACGCCGGCGGTGCGCAGGGCTTCGACCGGGCAGAAGCCCGAGGCGAGCTTCAG
>JAIXTZ010000359.1 GCA_027483745.1 Lysobacteraceae bacterium | reverse complement strand
TCGACGAACTCCTTGGCCTCGCGCTTGTTGAGGCCCACGTCCTCGAACAGTCGCTCCGCCATTTCGGCCTTGGTCAGTGCCACGTCGCCCCCTCAGGTCATCGCAGGCGGGCGCCGCAGTCACGCTCCAAGGCCGCCAACGCGGTCTGGACCGCCTTGTCGACGTCCGAGTCGGTGAGAGTGCGGGAAACATCCTGCAGAATCAATCCCATAGCGAGGCTTTTGACCCCCGTTTCGAGGCCCTTGCCCGCGTAGCGGTCGAAGACTTTCACGTCCCGCAACAAGCCGCCGAGCGACTGGCGCAGGCTGGCCTCGAGGTCGGCCCAAGGCCGATCCTCGGCCACCAGCACGGCCAGATCGCGCCGAACGGAGGGGAATCGCGACAGCTCGCCGGCCTTCGGCACCGCCCGGGCCTCGAGGCGGCCCAGGTTCAGCTCGGCGACGACCACTTCGCCGTCGAGGTCCAAGGCCTTGGCGAGGGCCGGGTGCAGATGGCCGACGAAGCCGAGGGCCTCGCCATCCAGCGTCACCGCGGCGCTGCGGCCGGGGTGCAGCCAAGGCACGCCCGTGGCCGGCGCGAAGGCCAGCGCGTCGGCGGCCGGCCCGGCGAGGGCCTCGAGGTCGCCCTTGAGGTCGTAGAAGTCGACCGGACGGGCCGCGCTGCTCCACTGCTCCGGCTTCGCGGCGCCGACGGCCGCGAACGCGATGCGGCGGGTTTCGACCGGAGCGGCACCGGTGGTCGCCGGGGCATGGAACACGCGACCGATCTCGAACAGGCGCACGCGGGCCTGCTGGCGGGCGAGGTTGCGGCGGATCGCTTCGACGAGACCGGGCAGCAGGCCGGTGCGCATCGTGCCGAGGTCGGAGGCCAACGGGTTCAGCAGCGCGACGGCCCCGGCCTCGAGGCCCCAGCGCTGCAGCAGCGCCGCATCGACGAAGGCGAAGTTGATCGCTTCATGGAAACCACGCGCGGCGAGCTGGCGGCGCAGGAAGGCTTCCGGCGCACGCTTCTCGGTGTGGTCGGCCAGCGGGATCTCACCGGCCGGCAGCGCGGCGGGCACGGCGTCGTAGCCGTGGATGCGTGCCACTTCCTCGACCAGGTCTTCTTCGATGGCGATGTCGAAGCGGCGGGCCGGCGGCGTGATGCGCCAGCCGTCGCTCGTGGCCTCGACCGCCATGCCAAGGGCCACAAAAATGCGCGCCACCTCGGCGTCATCGATACGCTGCCCAAGCACGCGGGCCAGCCGCTCGCGGCGCAGCACGACCGGTGCGCGGACCGGCAGGTCGGCCTCGCGCACCGCCTCGACCACCGGGCCGGCGCTGCCGCCCATGATGTCCATCACGAGCTGGGTCGCGTATTCCAGCGCCACGCGCGGCAGTGCCGGATCGACGCCACGCTCGAAGCGGTGCGAGGCATCCGTGTGCAGGCCGAGCTTGCGGGCGCGACCGATGATCGCCGAAGGCGCGAAGTGCGCCGATTCGAGGAACACGCGGGTCGTCGCGTCGGTCACGCGGGTGTCGAAGCCGCCCATGACGCCCGCCAGCGCGACCGGACGGTCGGCGTCGGTGATCACGAGGAAGCCGGCGTCGATCGCCGCGTCGCGCTCATCCAGCAGCTTCAGCGATTCACCTGCGCGGCCGTGACGCACGCCGATCGGGCCCTTGAGCGTGTCAGCATCGAAGGCATGCATCGGCTGGCCGAGCTCGAGCATCACGAGGTTGGTGATGTCGACCAACGGGCTGATCGGGCGCAGGCCGCAGCGCTTCAGCTTTTCCGTGAGCCACGACGGCGACGTCGCGTTCGGGTCCAGACCTTCGATGACGCGGCCGCAGTAGCGCGGCGCATCGGCGCCGGCGTGGAGTTCGACGGGCAGCGTGGCCGTGGCCGTCGCGGCGACCGGCGCGGCATCGAACGGACGCACCTGCGCTCCCAGCGCAGCGGCCACGTCGAAGGCGATGCCGCGGATCGAGAAGCAGTCGGCGCGGTTCGGCGTGAGCTTCAGCTCGATGCGCGCATCCGGCAGGCCGAGGTAGGCGCTGAGCGCGGTGCCCACGGGGGCATCGGCCGGCAGCTCCAGCAGGCCCGACGCATCGGGGTCGATCCCGAGTTCCTTGGCCGAACACAGCATGCCGAAGCTTTCGACGCCGCGGAGCTTCGCGGCCTTGATGTTCAGGCCGCCCGGCAGCACCGCGCCGACGGTCGCCAGCGGCGCCTTCAGGCCGGCGCGGGCATTCGGCGCGCCGCAGACGATCTGCACGTGCTCGCCGCCGCCAACAGCGACCGTGCACACCTGCAGGCGGTCCGCCTCCGGATGGCGGGCGGCCTCGACGATCTCCGCCACGATCACGCCCGGCAGTTCACCGCCGATGGGCTCGACGCCTTCCACTTCCAGGCCGATGGCGGTGAGGGCCGCGCACAGCGCGTCGCGGTCGGCCTCGACGGCCACGTGCTCGCGCAGCCAGCTTTCGTTGAACTTCATGCGAACTGCCCCAGGAAGCGGACGTCGTTGTCGAAGAAGCTGCGCAGGTCGTTGACGCCGTAGCGCAGCATGGCGAAGCGCTCGACGCCGAGGCCGAACGCGAAGCCGGTGTACTTCTCGGGGTCGATGCCGCAGCTGCGCAGCACGTTCGGATGCACCATGCCGCAGCCCAGCACCTCCAGCCAGCGCGTGCTGCCGTC